>NZ_JAXBVE010000014.1:0-121731 GCF_035181445.1 Photorhabdus africana | reverse complement strand
CGGTATGCGATGAATATTTTGGGATAATGGCATCAATCATGCGGGGTAAACCGGCTTCATGACAAAAAGCGGCGATAAGGCCAAGATGATCGAGACGTTTAATGGCAGGTACGGGTGTGGACATATTCGCTTTCCGGCAAATAAAAGTAATAGATCAAAATTGGCGATTACCGTCAACCCCACCGATGTCATCAATACAAAAAACCTGTGTAAGATCACACTATTTTTAAATCAGAAATACGGTGCGGAATGACGGATGAAAATAAAACATTTGAATATCAGACTGTATGGATAATATTCTTTTACTTATTGAATTAAATCTACCTTTTATATAAAAGATTTAATTACTCTTTACTCTCACTTTCAAATAATCATGGCAGTAAGACAAGAGAAGAATAATATCACCGATAGATATGTTAAATATGAAAATAAATAAGCTTTTTAAAATCACGTTATACCTTTTAAAATCGGGCATTAATAATGTGCTGATTTTTTTAACCTTTAGTTGAATCATTACCGATAAAAAGGCGGTTACGATCGCTAAAAAAGGAAATGCAAGTAAAAAGAGCAAGTGAATAATGTTAAAAACATGATGTACTTGCTCTTTTTTCCTGATTTTAAAACCACTCTGAAAGATAAAAATGGATTTTCTTAATACCTGTTTTATCACATTGGAATAAGGTGTAGTTAATTAACCCCAGTCACATAGTTATCTATGCTCCCGGGGATTCACTCCCTTACCGTCGCGATCCATCTTGAAATCCATTGGGTATAAATAATCACTAATATTATAGTCAATAAAGATATAATAACTTATGTGTTTTATTCATCTATATTAGTGAAAGTTGATAGCAAATATAAATTTAAAAAAACACCTTTATTGAGAATTTTTGTTTTTTTATTGAAGAATAAAAGGAATTTAGAATATTGTTCCCCGTAACAATTCAAATATAAGTTGTTTTTATTTTATACTGAAAACATTTATATGATTTTTTTATTTATAATATAGGACTAAATTTATTTGACAGTTTTGTATTTGATGACTATTGTTCTTCCCTGATTTGCGGATGTTATTTCAAACATAATAATATCTATAGTTATTATATGCATTTAATATAAATGGCATTTCGTGATATTGTTCAATTTGTTGTTTTTGTTATGAATTTTAATTTTCATAAATTAATTAACATGGGTGATTATATTTAATTGATAATAAATGAAACTATTTCTAATGTGATGATTTGTTATTGCATATTTGTTTTTAAATTTAGTGTAAATCTGAATGTGATTCGTCATTTTAATTGCTGATGAATGCAGGGTTATTTTTTTACAATTGATGTAAAGCAGTAAAAATATCCTCACTATAAGAGGGCGGTAATTATTTGTCCGTCGTTATTGACAACATATTTAAAATAAATTGGCCGCAGGCCATATAGGAGTAAATAAGTGAAATACGACTTTATTGTCGTTGGTTCAGGGGCAATTGCAGGTTCAATCGCCTATGAGCTGGCAAGCAGAAATCTTTCGGTTTGTAGGGTTGGAGAGACTGATCGAACTCATGCTGCTTCCAAAGCGGCGGGTGCAATGAATGGTTGTTTTGGCGAGATTACCAGTGGTTTATTAGCGAGTGAACACGGTAAGTTGAAATTGAATATGGATTGTATTTCCAAAGCGCTTTGGCCGGCCTGGGCGCAACGGTTAGCTGACGCTTCCGGTGATACCCGATCGCTGTTCACGGCTCAAGGCACTCACGTGATACTGAATACTGCCGGGATGGAAGAGATTGACAGTATCAATTATGACGCTATCGAACAAACCCTAAACGATTATGCGGCACCTTATGAAACCATTGATCCGCGTGAAATTGAGTGGTTAAAGCCCAACGATTTAGTGCGTCCGCTGCGTGCTTTGTACATCCCTGACGAACATGCGCTGAACTCGCATTTATTGCTGGAAAAGCTGGATGCGGCATTCGTGGCTGAGGGTGGAGTTCTTAAAGAAGAGAATGTTAAGTGTGTGTTGATTGAGGAGGGTTTAGCTACCGGTGTCGAATTGCTGAGTGGTGAACGTTTAATGGCAGATAAGGTCGTCGTGGCTGCTGGTGCACACTCGTTGGATCTGTTATCAAATATCCCTTCTATTGTTCGCCAGATTCCGCCAATCTTTGCCGGTTATGGGGTATCCATTCTGGTCAAGATGCCAAAAGGCAGAGAGTTGCCGACCTCGGTCATCCGTACCCCTAACCGGGCATTTGCCTGTGGGCTGCATTGTGTGCCACGTGGTGATGGTGTGCTGTATCTTGGCGCGACCAATATTCTGTCTGAAAAACCACGCAGTCAGGCACTGGTTTCTGATGTGCAGTTCTTGTTGGATTGTGCGTTAGATCAGTTGGATATTAACTTACATGATGCTGAGATCCTCTCAATTCAGGTTGGTAACCGGCCAATTCCTGCTGATGGGTTCCCGTTGATTGGTGAATGTGGCGTGAATGGTCTTTGGCTGGCGACCGGGACTTATCGCGATGGCTTACATCAGTCACCGTTATTAGCGGATTATATCGCCAACGCTTTGACGGGAATAGAAAATACACTCATTAATCTTGATGATTTCAATCCAGTTCGTCCTCCGTTGGTGGGTTTCTCCCGTGAAGTCATGGCTAAAGAGACCGCCCAACAAATGTTTGCTACCGGTTACGAATATCGTTGGGATATTAAACCTTACTGGCTGCCACTGCTGAATGAAGGGATGATGCGTAATTATCAGAACTTAATTGAGTCTCTTCACCCTCAATTCACGCCACCGCCAGAGTTGGTTGCCTTCTCTCATATTTATCAATCCATGCGTGAACGGTTACGTAGTTATTATGAGGCATGGTCATGAGTGTTTCGCTGAAAGATCAAGTTGTCATTGATAACGCCAGAAAATTACTGTCAGAAGCTGGCGTTTGGGATGTGGAAACCGATCTCACGTGCCTGATTGACCGTTATCTGGAAAGGCGCTGTCAAGATCGCGCCCGTGATGAATTTATGCTTGCGGTTCATGAACGCTGTAACCGGATACCCCTTGGGCATATTGTCGGTACTGCGGATTTTGATGGATTGCCTCTGACGGTGGGGACCGGGGTATTTATTCCGCGCCCTCATAGCCAGGTTATTCATAAATGGTTGGAGAATGAATATCAAACACCTCACGGGGCAGTGGTTCTGGACTTATGCTCCGGCAGTGGTGCCATCGGTCTAGCCATTGCTAAACGTCGCCCGGATTTAAAGGTCACTTGTGTCGAATATGATGATGTGGCTTTTCAATACCTGACACGCAATCTCTATCGGTTGGCGAATTGGGCGATTAAAGCCGATGCATTAAAAGCAGATTTACGGGATTGGCAAGCGTTTTCCCAATTTAACGGATCGGTGGCGTTGATTGTGGCTAATCCACCTTATGTGCCAGAACAGCAGGAGATATTGCCGGAATGGGAGGAGCATCATCCTTATGCGTCGGTGTATTCGGGGGATGATGGGCTTGATTTAACGCGGTTGATTATCAAACAAGCTAAACAGCTACTGCAATCAGAAGGTTGGTTGGTTATTGAACATGGTGAAAGTCAGGGAGAGAGTGTCAGAACATTATTTTCAGAGTCTGGCTTCTCCTCGGTACGAACCATTATCGATGAAGATATTTCTGACACAACGGGCAGTTCGGTAATCACTGTTGGTTGTAAGCGCATTTGAACTTAGATAGTTGGAATCTAAATAATGAATGTAAAACACAAGCAGGATTGGATGACAATTCGCCGGTCACGGACAACCGGCGCCTTAGCACAGGCTATCGATGAAGGTTTGACCAGTTTCACTGTAGTAGAACGCCAAGGTAAGCAAATTATTACAGAAGAAAGAAAAGTTTTTACTGAATTTGTTTCCTGTTCTTATTTAGGATTGGAACATCATCCTGCCTTAATCGAAGCGGCAAATCAGGCAATGGCTAAAACAGGGATACATTTGTCATCATCCCGTGGAGCGATGCGCCCGCAATATTTGGGGCAATTGGAGAAACTGCTGGAAGAGATTTATCCGGGGGGTGCCGTTGCGGTGTTTACTTCCACCAGTAATGTTCATCTTGGTGTATTGCCGTTATTGGGGAGTGGCTCTCTACCTAACTATCCTCTTTCCCGGCCTGTACATTGGTTGGTGGATAAAACTGCTCACGCTTCTATGCAGGTCTTACGCGGTATTCTCGAACAGTTCGGACCGGTATCGCGGGTTGATAGTGCTGATACGCAGTCAGTACAGCAAGCTTTGCAGAACTGTAAGGAGAATCAGCGGACGCCTATCCTGCTGATTGATGGTATTGGTTCAATGAATGGTTTAATTCCGGTTGCAGAATTAACGCGACAGTTGGCTGCTGCTGGAGGCTATGTCTATGTAGATGATGCTCACGGTATTTCCATTATGGGGCGTCATGGTGCGGGTTATGCCTTTGCTGCACTTGACCATATTTTGCCATCCAACCTCATACTGGCAGGTTCATTATCCAAAGCATTTGGTGGCGCCGGGGGTTTTGTGGTGGTTGCAGGTGCCGATGATGTCGAAGTGATTAGTACCTTAGCGAATCCTCTGGTTTTTGGTCATTCGATTATGGTGCCGATGTTGGCCGCTAACGTTGCCTCAGCAAGACTTCATCTCAGCCTTGAGATAGAAATCCGGCAGGAGCAGTTATGGAAAAACATTAATCTGTTTGATTCTCTGATGGAGAACAGTTTGATGAATGCGGGTGTGCAATCTCCCGTTCGCGGCGCTTTATTCGAAAATGAAGCGGAAGGGCTTGAAGCTGCTCGTTTGCTGCGTGATAACGGCATCTTATTATTCCCGGTATTTTATCCACTGGTCCCGGATGGCAATGCAATGTTACGCTTTGCTTTCTCTAGTGAGCATCAGGCAGGTGAAATCAAGCAGCTAGCAAATACCTTATTTGAAATAAGGGAAAAAGGGCTGAATTGGGTTGAGCCACAGGCTGTGGTTCCACAGGTGTAAATGACACCAGCTTATCGATATATAGATAATTGAAATGAATCAGTGACAAAGATCAAACATATGACTCAAGCAATAATAAATAAACAGGACATATTACAACCTTACAGGGAATCTCTGGATGTTATTAATATGCAGATTTTGGCACTGCTTTCTGAACGTATGAAAGTCTGCATGAAAATCGCTGAGGTAAAAGCAGAACAGGATATTCCGATGATGCAGCCACAACGTATTACCTCGTTATTGGATATGTTGCGGGATAAATCAACAGATTTTGGGTTACGGCCTGAATATACTGAATCAATATTTCAACTGGTTGTCGAAGAGACTTGCTGTCGAGAAGAAGAGTTGATTGACCAGTTGTTACACGAGAAAGTAAAGAATAATGAAAATACTGCTCATTGATAATTATGATTCCTTTACGCAAAACATTGCTCAATATCTGTATGAAGTGACGGGCAGTGTGCCGTCCGTCGTCACCAATTCTTTGACTTATGAAGAGTTAACGATAGACGAATATGATGCGGTAGTCCTTTCTCCAGGGCCAGGACATCCGGCTGAGAGCAGTGATTTTGGGGTCTGTGCTGAAGTTATTGCACGTGCCAAAGTGCCACTGTTGGGTATTTGTCTCGGTCATCAGGGGATTAACCTGGCATTTGGCGGCTTGGTAGGACATGCCCCCAATCCGGTACATGGCTATCGCAGTCGCATCAGGAACACCGGAGAAGGATTATTCCTCGGTTTGCCTGAACAGTTTGAAGTGGTCAGATATCACTCGTTGGTATGTACCCGGTTGCCCGACAATCTAAAATGTACTGCCTGGACTGATGATGGCTTAATCATGGCAATTGAGCACACTGAAAGGCCGATCTGGGGGGTTCAATTTCATCCTGAATCGATTGATTCTGAATATGGGCGTGAGCTACTCAGTAATTTCGTGCGGATAGCGGAGACGTATAAAGAGAATAATGAACAGGAAGTTACCGCTCAGAATATAGGTACTGATATCAATGAGGCTTATCTTGCAGTAGGTGGAAGACAAGATCTCAATCTGAATTATCGTGAATGTAAGGAGATAGTCGATCCTGAATCCTTGTTCATTCAACGTTATGGCAATGATACACACGCTTTCTGGCTTGATAGTGAAAATTCTGATAGACCCAATGCTCGCTTCTCAATGATGGGCAGCGGTAATGAACAGGGCGCGGTCAGACTTGAATACTGTGTACAGACGGAGAGTTTGCGTTTAACCGGTCCTGATGGCGAGAGGATTGTTCAGGGAGATTTTTTCTCACTGATGTCTGAATTGCTTGATAGGGTGGAAATTTTGATACCAAAATCGATGCCATTGGTATTTAAAGGCGGGTTTGTTGGTTATTTAGGATATGAATTAAAGGCGCTGACAATTGGCAACAACAAATACCGTTCAGAACATCCTGATGCCAGCTTAATATTTACTCCGCATTTTTTTGTATTCGATCATCAACAGAGTAAACTTTATGAATGTCTTATCACACCAGTAGGGCAGCCACATCATTGGTCACCGGAACTTTTGGTTACCATGGCAAAAAATACCGGTGAAGTGATACCTGACTTTATTCCTGGCGCTATCGATCAGAATAAAATTTGTCTGGAATATGGCGCTGAGAAGTATATGGCTGGAATCCATAAATCACTCCAATACATCACAGATGGCGAGTCCTATGAAATCTGTCTGACGAATAGGGCAAAGATGACCTATTCAGGACATCCATTGGACGCTTATCGGCGTATGCGTCATGCCAGTCCTGTACCTTATGGCGCTTATCTGGCATGTGGGAATTTTTCTGTACTCAGCGCATCACCAGAAACGTTTTTACGTATTGATGAGGCCAGAAATATTGAATCCAGACCGATTAAGGGGACCCGGCCACGCGGAAAAACGGCAGCCGATGATCAGCATTTGCAGATGGAATTGAGCCAGTCAACTAAGGACAGAGCAGAAAATCTGATGATAGTGGACTTGGTGCGCCATGATCTTAATCAGGTATGTCATCCAGGTAGTGTGCATGTACCTGAATTATTTAAAGTTGAGAGTTTTTCTTCTGTACATCAATTGGTTTCGACCATACGCGGTCAATTATGTGAAGAAACGTCATCCATAGAGGCTATCCGGGCATGTTTTCCAGGAGGATCAATGACCGGCGCGCCGAAGAAGCGCACGATGGAGATTATTGATGCTTTGGAGTCATCGGCTCGCGGTGTTTATTCTGGTGCGCTTGGATGGTTGTCTTTCAGTGGTGAAGTGGAATTGAGCATTGTGATACGTACCGCGGTATTACATCAAGAGTGTGCTGAATTCGGCATTGGGGGGGCAATTGTTGCTCACTCTGATCCTTATGGCGAATTTGAAGAGACATTGGTCAAAGCGAGTGTGCCATATTTCAGTTTTAGTCAGATGGCGGAGGAAGTGTGTGAGTAACCATAAAGTGGTCATTCTTGGTGGGCAAGGTGCTATTGGTTCTTTATTAGAGCGCCTTTTTACTCGCTGTGGTCACATTGTATACAGTGTTGACAAACGAACGCAGGGAGTGCGTTCTCATCACTATCATTCTCATTACTATCAGATTGATATCTTAAATCCGGCTGCTGAGGCTGGAGCGGTTTTGAGTGAGGCAAAGGCGGTCGTCTTTGCCTTACCGGAAGCGGTTGCCATACAAGCGTTGCCTTGGGTGTTATCTGCTATTGGTGATGATGTACAGATCGTGTCAACCTGTTCAGTTCAGGCCCCTTTCTATTCTGCATTAAGAGCTGCCGCCCCCGGGCAGCCTTTCATTGGTGTTAACCCGATGTTCTCGCCATCTTTGCCGGAGCAAAAAAGGCCAGTTGCAGTCATTCTCGATAACTGTCATGTTAGTGAACATTGGATTGAGCGGGTATTGATGCAGGCCGATATGCGTATCAGTAGGATGACACCGGAGGAACACGATCGGGTTATGGCGCTTTGTCAGGCTTTACCTCATGCCGCGATACTGATTTTTGGCTTGGTGTTGGCGAAAAGCCCGTTAGATATTCGTACCTTGGCAACTATTGCGCCACCGCCCATGCGTACAATGCTGGCGTTATTATCAAGGATCTTACGCAATCCAATAGAAGTGTACTGGGACGTTCAATATGAAAATCCGATGGCTGCCGAACCGCGTCAGGCGTTGCTGCATGCCATACAACAGTTAGATTCGATAGTACAGGCTGGCGATCAAACTGAATTTGGCTATAACCTCAGAGATATTGCGCAACAATTGGGGGAACAGCTTGATATCAGTGCGGCTGATTGCCAGCATATTTTTTCAACGCTTGAATAATATAGGAAAGGAGTTGAGGGGATGTCGTTAAATAGAGTTGCTGAGGCTAACGGGCGGGCAGGACTCAGAAATTGGCTGGGATTACTGATATTGATGTTACCCGTATTACTGGTGACTGTGGACAATACGATCTTAAGTTTTGCTTTACCAAAAATAGCTGAAGCTCTGGGACCCAGCGCGAGTCAGCAATTATGGATAATTGATGCTTATTCATTGGCATTGGCTGGTTTGCTGGTCTCAATGGGAAGTATTGGTGATCGTGTTGGTCATCGTTCATTACTGTTATTTGGATCTTTGGGATTCACGGTTATTTCGGTGTTCACGGCACTGTCAACTTCACCTGAACAATTGATTTTAGGGCGAGCCGTACTTGGGTTTTTTGGTGCGATGCTGATGCCTTCAACTTTGGCTTTGATCAGCGTTCTTTTTGAGGATCGTGAACAGCGTCGATTGGCTGTTGCTATCTGGGCGACAACATTAACTATCGGTTCGGCCGTCGGTCCTGTAGTGGGTGGTGTTCTATTACAATTCTTCGATTGGAGTTCAATTTTTCTATTGGCAGTACCAGTATTAGTGCCATTGTTGATCTTCGGACCGATGTTATTGCCAGAGTCCGATAAAAAACAGACGGGCATTATCGATGTGTATAGTGTTCTGTTATCGATCGTTGCTATGGTTGGTATTGTTTACGCGATTAAACACCTTGCTAGTGATGGGTTTGAAATAAGTGTAATACTCGAACTGTCGGTTGGTCTTATTGCTGGTGTGCTATTTGTTCGCCGACAACAGCGTCTGCCTGTGCCGTTGATGGATCTTTCTCTGTTCCGCAATGGTATGTTCACGGGTTCGATTATTGTTAACTTACTGAGTTTGGCATTGCTGGTTGGTTTTGTCTTTTTTGCCACACAGGTCTTGCAAATTGTGCTCGGTATGGAGCCGATTTTGGCTAGCCTGGCATTGGTTCCCGGGCAAATAATGGCAATTGTTATGGGTATGGCGATAGTGCCTATTGCTCAACGGGTTCCGGCTCATTATCTGGTGCCAATTTTGCTGAGTATTGCAGGTATTGCATTTCTTCTGGTCGCGAGTATCGGCAGTGATTTAGTCACTCTGATTGTTGCTTTCGCATTATTAGATATTAGTGTGGGGGCCATTGCTTCGGTGTCTAACGATTTGGTGCTTTCGTCAGTACCCTCCTCTAAAGCAGGGGCGGCATCATCAATAAGCGAAACGGCTTATGAAGTGGGTGTTGTACTTGGCACGACTATTCTGGGGGGATTGGTTACTGCTTTCTATCGTATAACATTGCAATTACCAAATGAGATCTCTCAGGAACAGACGGGATTAGCTTTAGAGACTTTAGCGGGGGCTTACGTTGTCGCGAACTCATTAGCTGAATCAGAGGGGCAGAAGCTGATGACAGCAGCGGCGGAATCATTCACCAGCGCTATTCATATGATGAGCTGGATGACCGTGGTATTGACCGCAGGAGTGGTATTGCTCGCTTGGCGTTTGCTGAAAGCTCCGCAGAAAGAACAAGTGCTTGAATATTGATAGTTTGACATGCAGCCATTGGAAATGGCTGCACTGCATCATGATAATTATTGATTTGGTTCTATACCTTATGGATTTCAAGATGCATCGCGACGGCAAGGGAGCGAATCCCCGGGAGCATAGAGAACTATGTGACCGGGGCGAGTGAGTGCAGCCAACAAAGAGGCAACTTGAAAGACGACGGGTATATTGTTTGATTCAGTTATTTTGATGTATTGCCTATTACTAAGGTTATTTTATTTACTTTTTTATCGGTCATTTAAGCGTTTATTTTCTTATTTTCATTTAAATCACATTCATAATTTTATTGTTTAATAATATCTATAGTTTTCTATTTTTCTGTGATTTTTTAAAAATATAATTATATTTATTGTTTTTATTTGTGTTTTCTAATAATACTCAATAAGATAAATATATACCCTATGGATTTCGAGGTGCATCGCGACGGCAAGGGAGCGAATCCCCGGGAGCATAGATAACTATGTGACCGGGGTGAGTGAGTGCAGCCAACAAAGAGGCAACTTGAAAGATAACGGGTATAGAATTGAAATTTTTAATTGGCTACTATTGAAAGATAGTGATGTATCACAGAAATATTTCCCATAATTAATGGAAAAAGTGGGAATTTATATTAATATTTTAAATTGCATAATTTCAATATTGCGTCTAATTGCTCTCTGTAAAGCGAATAAATACTTACCTAATTAATTCTCATCGTAATTATTTTTCTGGCCTACCTGTTGTTGAAGTGGCTGTATATTTTGCCAGAAAAATCGGTGCTTTCGTTATGGCTAATTTGGTGATTAGCCAGAGGCAAAATTTTGACTATCAGCAAATTAGAGACATAACCAGTAGTGATAGTAGTAGAGACTTTGGAACTTGGTTAGATGATATGAAGTTATTCTAAATGTATAAATTTAAACTCAGGAGAATTCTCATGGATAAAATAAGAACGGTTGCTGAGACTTTGGCAATATTATATCAGTATCATTATCCGTTTGGTCTGGAACGACAGCCGAAGCAACTAAAGACCTCGGATTTTGACGGTAAGGTAATATTCTCCAACGATCCAGAAACAGCGACTGTGCCACCGGCATTTTTTACGGTACAAACCATACAAGAGTTGAAAGCGCTTGGCGGTGTACCTGACAGTGAGTATGGTCCTGGAAAAATGGAACCCCATCATCCGTTACCGGAGCCGTTTTCTGCTGAACGACTAGCAAATGTCACTGGTAATCATATTGATCTGTGCAAAGCTTTTAGGGCCTATATCTATAGTGATTCTGCTTTAGTCAAAGATTATGAAGAAATACTTAATGCTAAGCGCTTCCCGATGAAGGTTGCGTTATACAGTGGTGAGAAAATGATTATCTCCTCCGATAATCCATTGGTTGTTGAAGATAAAGATGATTATGGTGAACCGGTTGTCTTGGTGTATGAGCAGATAATCATTGAACCGGGAGGTCAAATTATTTACCGCACTAATGGTCGAATCGAAGCTAACACTATTGTAGGGAATGAAAATACTGGAAAGGAGAATGTTGTCAATAGAGGCAGTAATGGCGCCGATGGTCTTGATGGTGCGCCAGGAAATCAAGGGGCTAATGGCAGTGATGGTAAAGATGGTAAAGATAGTAAAAATGGCTGCTTAATTAGCGCCACATCAGGTACTGATGGAGCCAGCGGTTCTGTCGGAGGATTAGGGGGGGATGGTGCAGCAGCTGGAAATGCGAATGACCTGACTATTACTACTAGTCAATCTTTTACTGGAACAGTAAATGCGGCAACGATAGGTGGTAACGGTGGTAACGGTGGAAGAGGCGGTCTTGGGGGGCGTGGGGGTAATGGGGGTAATGGGGGTAATTGGGGCAATGGAACAATCAAGTGGTGTCCTGCTGGGGCGGCAGGAAATGGGGGCACTGGAGGAAATGGAGGCAATGGAGGCAAGGGGGGTAAAGGTGGGGACAGTGGTAACATATATATTAATTACTCTGACGGTAGTCCAGTACTTCAGGTTGTGTCAATTAATGGTCTTGGTGGGGAAGGTGGGAAGGCCGGTTGGGGAGGAATAGGGGGTGAACCTGGAAATAGTACCAGAGTACTCGGTGTACATGGTTTGCAGGGAGACTATGGTAAAGATGGTCTTAAAGGAGAATTTGGAGATGACGGTAACACCGGCAAGATATATGTCAACGGTCATGAACGGGAATCTGATCGGAAACTTAATCGCTAGTGGTGCCGTGATCAGACGGGTCTGAACGACGATAAATAAGGGGAAATGGGGGCAGATCTTGGTTTTGCTTATGTTCAAGTAGTTTACATTATGAATTACTGAATACTTATTGGGGCTGGCCTTGCTGGTTGGCTTCGTTTTTTGCCACTCAGGTTTTACAAGTGTGCTGAGTATGAAGCCGATTTTGCATTGGTTCTTGGGTAAATTAATGGCGATTGTTATCGGCATGGCAATAGTGCTTGTTGCTCAATGTGATTTTTGAAAAATATAATCATGATTATATTCTTTTATTTGTATTTTCTAATAATACCTAATGAGACAAATATGAAATTGAAGCATTTAGTCAGTACTTATTAAAAGGTTGTGATGTATCACAGAAATATTCTCCTTAATTAATGAAAAAAGTGGGAAATTACATTAATATTTTAAATTGTGTCATTTAAATATCGCATTCAATCGCTTTCTGTAACGTGGATAAATACTTGCCTAATTTATTCTTATAGAAATTATTTTTCTGGCATACCCGTTGTTGAAATGCGTATATACCCTATGGATTTCAAAATGCATCGCGACGGCAAAGGAGTGAATCCCCGGGAGCATAGATAACGATGTGACCGGAGTGAGTGCAGCTAATAAAGAGGCAACTTGAAAGATGACGGGTATATACCTTATAGATTTCAAGATGCATCGCGACGGCAAGGGAGCGAATCCCCGGGAGCATAGATAACTATGTGACCGGGGTGAGAGAGTGCAGCCAACAAAGAGGCAACTTGAAAGATGACGGGTATAAATTTAAACTCTGGAGAATATCTATGGATAAAATAAGAACGGTTGCTGAAACTTTGGCAATATTACATCAAAATCATCATCTGATTGGTGTAGAACGGCAGCCAAAGCAACTTAAGACCTCGGATTTTGACGGCAAGGTAATATTCTCTAACGATCCGAAGACAGCGACTGTGCCACCTGCATTTTTTACGGTACAAACCATACAAGAGTTGAAGGCACTCGGCGGTATACCTGACAGTGAGTATGGCCCTGGCAAAATGGAACCTCATCATCCGTTACCTGAACCATTTTCTGCTGAACGACTGGCAAATGTCACGGGTTATCATATTGATTTGTGTAAAGCTTTTAGGGCCTATATGTATAGTAATTCTGCTTTAGTCAAAGATTATGAGGAAATGCTTAATGCTAAGCGTTTCCCAATAAAGATTGCGTTATACGTTGGCGAAAGAATCACTGTTACCGCAGATGCACCATTGTTTGTTGAAGATAAAGATGATTATGGCGAACCCGTTGTCTTGGTATATGACCAGATAATCATTGAACTGGGAGGTCAAATTATTTACCGCACTAATGGTAAGATCGAAGCTAATACTATTGTAGGGAACAGCAATAATGATAAAAAGCAGAGCATTATCAGTAAAGGCTCTGATGGAGGCGATGGTTTTGAAGGTGAACAGGGAAGTAATGGGGTTAATGGCAGCAATGGTAATATTGGTTCAGAGAATAAACATGGTTGCTCTGTTAAATCCACACCAGGTACTGATGCAACTGGCGGTTCTTCGGGAGCACAAGGGATGGATGGCAAAAGAGGTGGCAGTGCAAATGACGTAATTATTAATGTTGACATTTTTACTGGAGTAGTCAATGCGGCATCGATAGGTGGTAAGGGTGGAAAGGGTGGATATGGCGGTAATGGAGGGAATGGAGGGAATGGTGGAAATGGAGGAGCTGCAACAAATAAATGTAGTGCTGGATATGGAGGAAGGGGAGGGGATGGCGGTAATGGAGGAGATGGCGGTAATGGGGGTAACGGTGGGGACAGTGGTAACATATATATTAATTTCACTCAGGGTCAGCCAGTAATTAATGCTCTGTCATATAGAGGTGATGGCGGTAATGGAGGGGGCGGTGGTAGGGGAGGAATAGGCGGAGTAGGTGGCGTTGGTAGTAGAGGATTAAATGCTAATGGTTATCTTGGAGTATCTGGTGAAGCGGGTAATGATGGAGAATCCGGCAATGCAGGGACTTCTGGCAAGATATATGTTAACGGTAATGCACGGCAGCATAGTGATAATCAGACTTTAGACTGGCTTGAAGACTATAAATAAGCTGAAGTATAGCAACTGACCGCCTCTCCTGAAAAATTCACTTATTAGTTGAATCCAGCTTGCATAATTGGCGGTCTTATTTTTCTGTGCAAGCAATATTTAATTGTATACCCGTACTCATTGAAGATGCTTGATTTTACCCGAAATGGAGATCATTGTTCTCGCCATGAAAATATTTATTACATCAGAACAAAAAATCAAACTTGAACGTCTTCACGACATAACTCGTGATGGTCAAGAATGTAGCGTATTTAAAGGTTGAGTTTATTCGTGGAAAAATCCTCTTCTGGTAAAGAGAGTTATTTTCTACTTTTAATTTAAATTATATTCATAATTTCATAATTTCATTATTCAATAATATCTATGGGTTTATATCTTATGGTGATTTTTGAAAATACAATTATACTTGTTGTTTTTATTTGTATTTTATAATAATACTTCATGAGATAAGTATAAAATTGAAATTTAATTAGTATCTATTAAAAGGTAGTGGCGTATCACAGAAATATTTTCCATAATTAATGGAAAAAATGAGAAATGACGGGTATATATGTTAACGGCGAATTGCAAGAGTGCGATTAAAGAAAGTCTATTTCCATTTCCTAAACACAAACTGTTTGGAAACGAGTAGATTAAGAATAGTGAGATTATCGGGGTGAAATCTAAGGTTTTTCATCAAAACGACTGTCGTTCTGTCGTTAATTCAGTGCACCATAGGGTTAATGTGTGCACTGAATTTGTAGTGTAAAATTTTCGAGAAAAATTATTTCAACCAACCTTTCTTCTGTGCGATTTCCAATTGTGGCAGCAGATATTGCCACAATTCAGGATAGGTATTGGCAATAAATTTATTGCGGTTAATCACCTGCTCAAAACGAATATTATTTTCTACCCAACTCTGTCCTTTATTATGCAGATTCATCAGCATCGGCATTAGTCTATCCAGTGTAATGGCGAAACGGGCGTCTTGGCTTTCTCCTGCTTCATACTCTTGCCAAAGTGACATAAAATGATTTTTCTGTGGTTCGGGGAGTAAACCAAAAAGACGGTTGGCGGCTTTAACTTCTTGTTCATGAATAGCTTCACGAGCCGTCAAATCGTAAACCATCACATCACCCGCATCAATTTCTACGATATCGTGAATTAATGCCATCTGGATAACTCGTTGGATATCTACTTCTTGTGCATATGGCGCAAAACTCATGGCGGCGATAGCTAAATGCCAGCTATGTTCGGCTGAATTTTCCTGACGATGGTTATCCAGTAACTTAATTCGCCGCTGAACTTTCTTTAACTTATCCAACTCCATTAAAAAACCGACGATATTGGTAAAAGGGCCAAAATCAACGACAGATACTGCTAACGACATACAAACCTCATCTATTTTTCTTCGTTGAGAGAATAAGGCAGAGGCTGAATAGTGAGGGAATGCCCTTCATCGTCACGGACGCGGAATACACTATGACTTTCCATATCATTATTCATGACGACTTGTATCCAGATATTATCATTATTCAACTTAACGGCAGCCAAAATGGTACCCGTTCTCCGCCACTTATCTCCTAATTGCCATTCTAAATCATCTCCGGCCATCGGAATTTTAGAGGCACTGCCCGCCAGCCAGTACATGGCACGTTTATTTGCTCCACGGTATTTAGCACGGGCGACCATTTCCTGACCGGTATAACACCCTTTTTTAAAGCATATCCCCCCTGCCAATGCCTGAAGGTTAGTTGCTTGAGGAATAAATTGCGCACTATTTGCGGCATCAATGATTGGGAAGCCAGCTTCAATATCCAGAGCTAACCACTGTTCGCTGTTATTAAGCCGGGCTTGAAGTTTTTCTGTTAACTGTTCAGCGGTTGCGGTGTTTGTTACCAGAAGGAAACGTTCAGACGGCAAGGTAAAATGGAGTAGAGTAGTGGCTTCATGTGCAACGACAGCGTTATCAGCATCCGGCAAGGTTGGGAAGAGGCCGCTTAATGCTTGCCGACAGTTTTTACCTGCGACGCCTAGCAATACCGCATTTTCATCCTGTGCAAGAGCAATTTTAGAGAATATCGCATATTTTTTTAATTCTGTAAGCTGATTCTCCAGCACACTACGGCGCTCAATATAAGCAAGACTTTCACCACGATGGAAGAGGCGCAGATTACTCCACATTTTACCCTTTGCGTCACAGTGCGCACTAAGCACATGTTGATTTGCTGCAAGTGCAGAAATATCCGCTGTCACCTGACCTTGTAGATATTTTTCTGCATCCGGTCCAGTTGCTGTTACCAATCCCCAGTCATCCAGAGATATTAACGTCAGGGGAAGGATTGATGAAGACAATGGAGATTGTGAAGAAAACGGAGTTTTATAAGCCATGACACATCCTGCCAGTCAGATATTTGAGCCAATGATGCATAATGGTAAAAGAGCTGAAGCACAATGCAAGTAGTTATTATTGCTATTAGCTGGCATGATGCATCAGTTTGCCGGGCGACTCAATGGCTAATAGCGTTAAAACTAACAATGAGAATTAAAAAGGGGATTTTTTGAACATGGATATCGATAATAAAGCACGTATTCATTGGGCATGTCGGCGTGGAATGCGTGAGCTGGATATTTCAATTATGCCGTTTTTTAAGTATGAATATGACTTACTCAGTGATGATGATAAACGACTTTTTATTCGCTTGCTTGAATGTGCTGATCCTGATCTATTTAACTGGCTAATGAATCATGGACGTCCAGAAGATGAAGAGCTGTTTCGCATGATTAAACTTATTCAGAATAGAAATAAAGATCGTGGTCCTGTGGAAATGTGATCTCAGGGTATCTTGGCATACCCAGCTAATTTCTACCTGTGTTCATGGTGCAATAGCGCTTATCGTACTACTTGCTCCGTGGCCTGCGGATGACGCTATTTTCTGGATTTTCTGGCTTCCTTTGGTACTGTTGATTATTACCAGTTGGGGGCGTAGTCAGAAAAATATCCGTAAATCTCAAGGGCTTTTAGTTCTTCTCAGTGATAATAAGTTGCAATGGAAGAAGCATGAGTGGCAAATTATCCGGCGGCCGTGGTTGTGTCGTTATGGCATATTAATTACGGCTCAATCTTTTTATAACCAGAAAAAAATCTGTTTATGGGTCGCATCCGATGGTATGTCACAGGATGAATGGAGGAGTATTAATCAACTGTTGTTGCAATATCCTGATATCTGATTGAGCTGGAATTTCCCTGATTTAAAGTAGAGGCTCCATTTCTTGCAGGATTTGCATACACCATTGCGATAAACGATCATCAGTTTGTTCATACTGGTTTACGTCATCTAAAGCCAGCCCGACAAATTGTGAGCCATTATCCGTTAATGGTTTCGGGCTGGTAAACTCATAACCTTCAGTTGGCCAGAAGCCAATAAAATGCACGCCTGAAGGGCGTAAATGGTGATATAGCATCCCGAGAGCATCGAGGAACCAATCGCTGTAATCAATTTGATCCCCCATACCGTACATGGCGACAATTTTTCCCTGTAAATCGAGGGAAGAGATTTGATCCCAAATAACCAGCCAATCTTCCTGTAATTCGCCAAAATCCCATGTTGGGATGCCGAGAATCAGGACAGAATACGTTTCCATTAATTCAGGTGCTGTCTCTTTGATATTGTGAAGATCAATTAAATCTTCGCCAAGGATATCGCGGATTTTCTCTGCTACCATCTCGGTGTAACAGGTGCTGGAGCCGTAAAAAAGACCAATTTTCATCATTAATCATTATGGTTTTTGAATATCTGGATTGGCATTGTAACAGAATAATTGCTTTTTCAGGCATAATAGCCGACAGAGATGTACAGATTTAAGGAAAGTAATTCATGTCAAAACAACCAACTCAGTTGACTAATCCACTGATAGAGCAATTTCTTGATGCTATCTGGTTAGAACATGATCTTGCGGAAAATACGCTTGCTTCTTACCGGTTGGATTTGCAGGCATTGGATAATTGGTTGATACATCATGGCCATAGTTTATTATCTGTCCAGACGATAGATTTACACTCTTTTCTGGCAGAACGCGTGGATGGAGGGTATAAAGCCAGTAGTTCGGCGCGTTTACTCAGTTCCATGCGCCAATTGTTTCTCTATTTTTATCGGGAAAAAATGCGGGAAGATGATCCGACAGCACTTTTGTCTGCACCGAAATTACCAAAGCGATTGCCTAAAGATTTAAGTGAAAAGCAGGTAGAAGATCTACTTAATGCGCCTTGTACAGATCAGCCGGTGGAGTTAAGGGATAAAGCCATGCTTGAAGTGCTTTATGCCTGTGGTTTGCGGGTATCTGAGTTAGTGGGATTGACACTTTCCGATGTCAGTTTACGTCAAGGCGTGGTGAGAGTGATTGGTAAAGGGAATAAAGAACGGTTAGTGCCTTTAGGGGAAGAAGCAATTTATTGGCTAGAGAATTATCTGGAATATGGGAGAGTTGGGTTGCTAAATGGTGCAACGTTGGATGTCCTTTTTCCTAGCAACCGAGGGCGACAAATGACCCGACAGACATTTTGGTATCGTATTAAACATTATGCGCTGTTGGCTGGAATCGATACTGGACGGCTATCTCCTCATGTTTTACGTCATGCATTTGCCACGCATTTGCTTAATCATGGCGCTGATTTGCGAGTTGTGCAGATGTTATTGGGGCATAGTGATCTATCTACAACACAAATATATACTCATGTAGCAACAGAACGGCTCAAATTGCTACATCAACAACATCATCCGCGTGGGTGAGCACGGATTTAAAGGAACTGAAAATGAAAAAAAGCGTGTTATGTTTCCCTCTTTTGCTGGCCTGGTTTAGTGGAAATGCGCTTGCTGATGATGGTGCTGTCCATAGAACAATGCAAAAACTAGGGATAAAAGCAGAAAGTATCCAGCCATCACCTATCGTTGGTTTAAATACGGTAGTGACTGAGCAAGGTATCATTTATCTATCTGATGACGGGAAATATTTATTACAAGGGCCAATTTATGATGTTAGTGGTAGCGCTCCTGTGAATGTCAGTAATCAATTATTGATGAAAAAGCTGGAAGCCATGACAGATCAAATGATCATCTATAAAGCGCCGGAAGAGAAGCATGTCGTTACCGTTTTCACGGATATTACCTGTGGTTACTGCCATAAATTGCATGAAAACATGAAAGAGTACAATAAACTGGGTATTACTGTGCGCTATCTGGCATTCCCTCGTCAGGGTATGCAGCACCAATCTGCTAAAGATATGCAATCTATCTGGTGTAGTGCAACACCGCAGAAATCATTAGATGCTGCGTTTAAAAATGAAGATGTTTCGCCAATTAAGAGCTGTAAGGTGGATATTGCTAACCAGTACAAATTGGGTCTCCAGTTTGGTGTGCAGGGAACGCCGGCAATTGTCCTTAAGGATGGCAGCCTGTTAGGTGGATATATGCCACCAGAGGCTTTGGCAGCGGCACTGGCGCAACGTGGTAAATAAGTTTAGTGAATATTGAAACACAACTTCGCCGCCGCCCGGCGGTGAATGACAGTCACCTTCCACAACAGATTCATCCATTACTGCGTCGCTTATATGCCATTCGTGGTATCCAGCAAGCTAATGAATTGGAGCGTGGTGTTCAAGGGTTATTGAATTATCAGCATCTGAATGGCGTGGAACAGGCGGTGGCACTCTTGTTGACTGCACTTCATGAACACTGGCGTATCGTTATTGTCGGTGATTTTGATGCTGATGGGGCCACTAGCACGGCATTGGCGATCCGATCATTACGCTCGATGGGATATCGGCATCTGGATTATCTGGTACCAAATCGTTTTGACGATGGTTATGGTTTAAGTTCACAGGTGGTAGAAGAGGTCGTCAAAAAAGGCGCTGACCTGATTATTACCGTGGATAATGGTATCTCTTCCCATGAAGGGGTTGCGGCTGCCCATCAGCACCGTATGAAAGTGATTGTCACAGATCATCACTTGCCGGGTGACATTTTACCGGCGGCTGATGCCATTATTAATCCTAATCTTGCCGATTGTTCGTTCCCGTCTAAATCATTGGCCGGGGTGGGTGTCACATTTTATCTGATGTCTGCCTTAAGGGCGGCGCTGAGGAAAGATCAGTGGTTTGAAAAGCAAGGAGTCGCGTTGCCGAATCTGGCCGAAATGTTGGATTTGGTTGCGCTAGGAACCGTTGCCGATGTTGTACCTTTAGATACCAATAACCGGATTCTGGTTTATCAGGGTTTGAACCGGATTCGTGCAGGACGTTGTTGTGCGGGGATACGTGCATTATTGGAAGTTTCCAAACGTGATGCTTATAAGCTGACAGCCAGCGATTTGGGTTTTTTTCTGGGGCCAAGACTGAATGCCGCTGGTCGCCTTGATGATATGTCCATTGGCGTCACTTTATTGCTAACTGACGACATAGCAAAGGCGCGTCAGATAGCTTGTGAATTGGACAGTCTTAACCAGACTCGGCGTGAAATAGAGCAGGGAATGCAGCAGGAAGCACTGCAAATCTGTGACAAACTTGAACGTACCAGCACTGAACTGCCTTATGGGCTAGCGCTCTATCATCCAGAATGGCATCAAGGGGTAGTCGGAATTTTGGCTTCTCGAATTAAAGAGCGTTTTCATCGGCCTGTTATCGCTTTTGCACCGGCCGGTGACGGTATTTTGAAAGGTTCTGGTCGTTCAGTGCAGGGATTGCATATGCGTGATGCGCTTGAGCGGCTTGATACTTTGCATCCGGGGTTGATACTTAAATTTGGTGGTCATGCAATGGCGGCCGGTTTGTCACTTGAACAGGATAAATTCGAACAATTTCAGTATCACTTTTCTACGCTAATGGCGGATTGGCTAGATATTTCGCAACTTGAAGGTGTTATCTGGAGTGATGGTGAATTAGCGATTAATGAACTGTCATTGGACATTGCAGAAATGTTGCGTGATGGCGGTCCTTGGGGTCAGGCATTCCCGGAACCAATTTTTGACGGTAAATTCAAACTACTGCAACAGCGTATTGTTGGAGAGCGCCATTTAAAAGTGATAGTAGAGCCATTAAACGGTGGGCCGATGCTGGATGGTATTGCGTTCAATATCGATCCTACCCGCTGGCCCGATAACAGTGTCCGCGAAGTAGAACTTGCCTATAAACTGGATGTTAATGAATTTCGGGGCAACCGTAATGTACAGCTTTTGATCCAACATCTCTGGCCTTATTAACTGTTTGATCGGCAGGTAGTCAGTCATTGTCACGTACTCTCGTATGAATACGTGACAAATCTGTTGAAGTGCTATAAACCCTGTGCCGAATCCGTTACAATACGCGGTTCGAAAATTATCCATTTATCTACGACTACATAACGTAAGACACGAAAATATGTTTGAAATTAATCCGGTAAAAAACCACATTCAGGACCTGTCTGAGCGGACAACGGTTCTGAGGGGGTATCTTTGACTACGATGTCAAAAAAGAGCGTTTAGAAGAAGTTAATGCTGAATTAGAACAGCCTGATGTTTGGAATGAACCGGAGCGGGCACAGGCTTTGGGTAAAGAACGCTCCTCATTAGAAGAGATTGTCGAAACAATTGATCAGCTTGAGCAGGGACTGGAAGATGTACAAGGTTTACTGGAACTGGCAGTAGAAGCTGACGATGAAGAGACTTTTAATGAAGCTGTGGTAGAGCTGGAACAGCTTGAAGAAAAATTGGGTCAGTTAGAGTTTCGCCGCATGTTTTCTGGTGAGTACGACGGTGCTGACTGTTATCTTGATTTGCAGGCAGGCTCTGGTGGCACTGAGGCTCAAGATTGGGCAAGTATGCTGATGCGTATGTATCTGCGTTGGGCTGAATCCAAAGGCTTTAAAACGGAAATCATTGAAGAATCAGATGGTGAAGTTGCTGGCTTGAAATCCGCGACCATTAAGATTATGGGCGATTATGCTTATGGTTGGTTGCGTACGGAAACCGGTGTTCACCGTTTGGTACGTAAAAGCCCATTTGATTCTGGTGGTCGTCGCCATACTTCATTCAGTTCTGCTTTCATCTATCCCGAAGTGGATGATGATATTGATATTGAAATTAATCCGGCAGACTTACGTATTGATGTTTATCGCGCGTCTGGTGCGGGTGGTCAGCACGTTAACAAAACAGAATCTGCGGTGCGTATTACCCATATTCCAACCAACATTGTGACTCAGTGTCAGAATGATCGTTCTCAGCATAAAAACAAAGACCAGGCGATGAAACAGCTAAAAGCGAAGCTGTATGAACTGGAAATGCAGAAAAAGAACGCCAATAAACAGGAAATGGAAGAGAATAAATCCGATATTGGTTGGGGTAGTCAAATTCGCTCTTATGTTCTGGATGATTCACGCATCAAAGACTTGCGCACCGGCGTTGAAACTCGCAATACACAATCGGTGCTGGATGGTGATCTCGATAAATTCATTGAAGCAAGCCTGAAAGCTGGCTTATGAGGAACTAAAATGTCGCAACAACAACAGGGTGCGGAACAGGCTCCCGATTTAAATAATGAGCTGCAAACTCGCCGTGAAAAACTGGTAGCTTTACGGGAGAGTGGAATTGCATTCCCGAATGATTTTCGTCGTGAAAATATTTCAGAAGATTTGCATGCGAAATACGACGGCAAAACTCAGGAAGAGCTGGAAGCACTGAATATTGAAGTGACGGTTGGCGGTCGTATGATGACACGTCGCATTATGGGTAAGGCTTCTTTCGTGACGCTACAGGATATGGGCGGTCGTATTCAGTTATATGTTGCCCGTGACGATCTGCCGGAAGGTATTTATAACGAACAGTTTAAAAAATGGGATCTGGGAGACATTCTGGGGGCTCGTGGCAAACTGTTTAAAACCAAAACCGGTGAACTTTCCATTCACTGCACTGAATTGCGTCTGTTGACAAAAGCGCTGCGTCCATTGCCGGATAAATTCCACGGCTTGGCTGATCAGGAAACTCGCTATCGCCAGCGTTATTTGGATCTAATCGCGAATGAAGAATCGCGCAAAACTTTCCAAATTCGCTCTCAAGTCTTGTTGGCCCTACGTAGCTTTATGGTCAGTAAAGGCTTTATGGAAGTAGAAACACCCATGATGCAGGTAATCCCTGGTGGTGCGGCGGCTCGTCCGTTTATTACTCACCATAATGCGTTGGATATTGATATGTATCTGCGTATTGCACCGGAACTTTACCTGAAACGTCTGGTTGTTGGTGGTTTTGAACGTGTATTTGAAATTAACCGCAACTTCCGTAACGAAGGCGTATCTCCGCGCCATAACCCTGAGTTCACCATGATGGAACTCTACATGGCCTATGCGGATTACAAAGATCTGATTACCCTGACGGAAGAGCTGTTCCGTACGTTGACGCAGAATATTTTGGGGAATACCCTGGTTAAATATGGCGAGCAGGAATTCGATTTTGGTAAACCGTTTATCCAAATGACCATGAAAGAGGCCATTTGCAAATATCGTCCTGAAACCAACATAGCTGATTTGGATGATATGGATAAGGCGGTGGCTATCGCTGAATCTCTTGGTATTGAAGTGGAAAAAGGTTGGGGCCTTGGTCGTGTTCAGTGTGAAATCTTTGAAGAAACGGCGGAAAGCCACCTGATTCAACCGACATTTATCATTGAATATCCGGCAGAAGTTTCTCCGCTAGCGCGTCGTAATGATGCAAATCCGTTTATCACCGACCGTTTTGAATTCTTTATTGGTGGACGTGAGATTGGTAATGGCTTCTCGGAATTGAATGATGCCGAAGATCAGGCTGAACGTTTTGCTGAGCAGGTTCGCCAGAAAGACGAAGGCGATGACGAAGCCATGTTCTACGATGAAGATTATGTAACGGCTTTGGAACACGGTATGCCGCCAACAGCGGGTTTGGGCATTGGTATTGACCGTATGATAATGTTGCTGACAGATAGCCATACTATCCGTGATGTCATTTTGTTCCCGGCAATGCGCCCGCAGAAATAACAGTTTGAATGAAATTTCAAATTCCAACTCCTCTATAGCATAGCTGTCAGGGGAGTTTTTATTTTCAACTGCCTGAAATATAGACAACTTAAACAGATAATGGCTTGCTGATGCCAACGAAGTCGCTATAATAATTTATGTTATCCTTAAGCGAGCGTAGTTCAATGGCAGAACGAGAGCTTCCCAAGCGTGCGACCTGAGAGTCGTGGAGGTAGCTAGCCTCTTCGCCACGATATAGAGTGAAGAAAATAGCATTCTAGACCAAGTGAAATCAGACCTCGTGTCGGTTTCGCATCCATGATGCAAGCCGGGTAAATGATTGTTCAGCAGATGCAAGTCTGTAGCGAACCGGATGTCCGATCATCCGTCATCTAGGAGCGGTGCGTGGCGGGTAACTGCCGGGTGCTAAGCGCTCTGACAATGTAATCACCCTCATGGGTCTATTATACCCCGTAAGGGTTATAATAGGATCTTGCTTCCGTGAGCAAGTGAGATGCTAGATGAAGTTGCAAGGTTAACGTAAGTGAATCATCGTTGAAGCGTCGTCAAGCTCAATGGGCTTATACGGACAAGTGGCTCATCCCCTTAATTGGGGAGTTGGTTTGGTTAGAGTACTGCTTGGTTGCTCTACATCGGCAGAATAACCACCGGCGTTAAGATGGAACCCTAACAACTTGTGTCATTTACCCGGAACAGGGTAAGACCCATATCATGTCTCATCGAGACTAGCGAACCGTAAGGGGCTGCGAAGTGGTAGGGGTTAAAGGATGATGGAAAAAGCGAATGCCATGCTGTAATGGTATGGATAGGGGATGCAAAGATCGCCCCAACCCGAAAGGGTGCTGACTTCTATCAGGTAGTCTGTTGCTAAACAGATTTTTTTGCAGTCCAACTGAAAATTCCAGAGGGGCGTAAACAATAACCCATCCGGGTCTAGCGTTCACGCCACATGGTTTCTCATGAGCGGGTGTAGCTCAATGGTAGAGCAGAGGCTTCCCAAGCCTACGACGGGGGTTCGATTCCCCTCACCCGCTCCACTTCCTTAATAAGTGGAGGCAGATATGGACGCGAGCCATCGTGATATCGTCTCTCTCCAATGGTCTGAATGGCACTCAATTGAGTGGCGATCAGTGACCACTCGGGTTAGGAGACTGCAAGTCCGAATAGCAAAGGCAGCTAAAGAGTGTAACTGGCGACAAGTCAGGCAGCTCCAGCGCTTGCTCACGCGGTCCACAAGTGCGAAGGCATTAGCCATCAAACGCGTAACCGAAAACCGCGGACACAAAACACCGGGTATCGACGGTGCTTTGTGGGGTTCGCCAATGATCAAAAGGCTTGCGCTGAATAATCTTTCGCTGAAAGGTTACAGGGCCATGCCGCTACGTAGGATTCACATCCCAAAATCCAACGGGGGAAAACGCCCGCTAGGTATTCCGACAATGAAAGACAGGGCCATGCAGGCTTTATTTCTGCTGGCGTTGGAACCTATATCGGAAACATCGGGTGACGTTAACTCCTACGGTTTTCGCCCTCACAGATCCACACAGGATGCAATGATGCAGTGCTGTAATGCGCTGGCTCGTTCGCATTCCCCACAATGGATACTGGAAGGTGATATTAAAGGGTGTTTTGACAATATTAGTCATGAGTGGCTGCTAAAGAATGTTCCACTAGAACGAAACATTTTAAAACAGTGGCTTAAGGCTGGCTTTGTTGAGTTACGTAAACTATTTCCCACCGAGGCAGGAACGCCACAAGGGGGAATCATTTCACCTGTACTGGCAAATTTGGCTCTGGATGGCATGGAAGGAATGCTCAAAGCGCATTTTCCAAGACGTCGAAAGGTCAATTTCGTCAGATATGCCGATGACTTCATTGTCACCGCCACTGACCCAGAAACTTTGGAAATAGCTAAGCGGCTTATCAGGGACTTTCTGGCAGAGCGTGGTTTGGAGCTGTCGGAACAGAAAACCAAAATCACTCACATCAGTGATGGGTTTGATTTTCTTGGTTGGACGTTCCGCAAATTCAAAAACAAGTGGCAAATGATACCATCACAGAAAAACCAGAAACGGTTCTACGCCAGAATCAGAGAAGTAGTCATGGCACACCGGGGATCTTCCCAGGAATCACTGATTATTGAGCTGATACCGATCCTCAAGGGTTGGGGAATGTACCACAAGCACGTGGGTGCAACGCGGACATTCGCCAAACTGGATCATAAAATCTGGCAATTACTCTGGAGGTGGGCTAAGAGAAGGCATCCAAATAAAGGGCGTCGATGGTTAAAAAGCCGATACTGGCGGAAAATCGGCAAACGGGATTGGGTGTTCTCTATCGGTGAGTTGCAATTGTTCCAGCTCTCCCGGATTCGCTGCACAAAGTATGTGAAGATCCGATCAGAGGCAAACCCATATGATCCCGCCTTCGAGGAATATTTCGAGGGGCGGATTCAGAAGTGGATGATGGAACATGCCAAAGCCAAGATCAACCGGATTTGGCGCGCTCAACAGGGGAAATGTCCTATCTGCCACGAACCTATCACTCCAAAGACCAAATGGGATATTCACCACAAAGTCTGGAAGAGTCTAGGAGGCGGCGAAGAGGAAAATAATCTGATTCTCTTACATGGCAACTGTCATCGACAAGTTCATGTAAGAGGTTGCACTCAATGGCCACCGGTCTGGTTGAAAAACCAGATTTAATGGCTGCTTGAGCCGGATGCAGGGAAACTTGCACGTCCGGTTCTTAGGGGGGAAGACAGCCGTGAGGCTGTCTTCCTACCCGACTCTATACGAGGGTTCGATTCCCTTCGCTCGCTCCAGTTCTGTATTCTTTCTAGAAAATGCTGTCGCATTGAAAATATACCTTTTGATATGATGTAAATTAAATCAAAAGAATTTACGAATGATAATCAATATAAGTTAATAATTAACTCATTATCTAATATGAAAAGAATCCCGTTATTAAATCAACCCCGAATCAGCTAGGCGTGATGTATTTTGAATGCGAATACATCACCATAGAAAGCATTCTATGGTAAATGAATAATTAATAGAGACAGACTATTTACCATGAAAGAAAAACATTGGTCAAAAATTCAATTCCTACATGAAGCTGTAACTAATCAGAGTATTGTCATCAAAGGAACCCATAGCTATTATAGCGATTGCTGGAGTGGCGGTTTTGAAGAATCTGTCGTTCGCTATTTATACGGTGATAAAATCAGTCTTCAATGGGAGTCTAAGTGGCCAATTGATAAATTGTATATTGGCGATTATGTTTGCATAGGTGCTGAAACTATCATTCTTATGGGTGGAAATAATACGCACAGAGCGGATTGGTTCTGTTTATATCCATTCATGGAATACATCGAAGAGGCATACGTAGGCAAAGGTGACACGCATATTCATGATGGCGTATGGCTTGGTATGCGTTCAATGATTATGCCTGGCGTTACTATTGGTGAAGGCGCTATCGTTGCTGCTAATAGCGTTGTTACTAAAGATGTTGAGCCATATAGTATTGTTGCTGGAACGCCTGCTAAATTAGTTCAATATCGCTTTGCGCCGCACATTATCAATGAGCTACTTGCGTTAAAAATATATGATTGGTCAGAAGAGAAATTTAATGCTTTAAAACCCTATCTCTGTGCTTCGGATATTAAGGCATTAAAATCTGCTGTAAGATCATATTAAGAAAAACAGTTAATTAATTCCGTAAAATAATTAATTAGGCTTGATTCGATTAATTAAGTATATTTTTTAAAAATGTTCTATTGCTGAATTATTTAACCGAAGTCCATTAATTGTTAGCTTAAATACCGTTTCGGCATTCAAGCCGCAAACGGTATTTATTTAATATTACTTCAATATAAAAGAAAATATGCTACTATCCTCTTATGAAAAGAAAAAATACACCGACGCCACATGATGCTATTTTTAAAAAGTTTTTAAGTCATATTGATACTGCCAGAGATTTTCTAGAGATACACTTACCTGCCACATTACGGGCAGTTTGTGATCTTGATACACTGCGACTGGAATCGGGGTCATTTATTGAGGACAATCTGCGGGTACATTATTCCGATATCTTGTATTCACTAAAAACTACGCAGGGTGAGGGCTATGTGTATTGCGTGATTGAACATCAGAGTTCCCCGGATAAGATGATGGCATTCCGGCTGATGCGTTACAGTATTTCAGCCATGCAATGGCATCTGGAGCAGGGACATAAAAAATTGCCGCTGGTCATTCCAGTGTTGTTTTATCACGGAAAAATACGGCCGTATCCGTGGAGCACCAACTGGCTCGACTGCTTTGATGCTTCGGCTCTGGCGGAAGAGATCTATTCCAGCGCGTTTCCGCTGGTAGATGTGACGGTAATCCCGGATGATGAAATCCTGACGCACAAACGAGTTGCACTACTGGAAATAGTACAAAAACATATCCGGCAACGTGATATGGCGGAGTTACAGCAAGAGCTGACCATGTTGTTTGCGTATGATTATTATACATATGAGCTGCTAAAAAGCATGCTAAACTACATATTACTGGTGGGAGATACCGCCGATCCAGAAGGTTTTATCCGGCAACTGGCAGAACAGTTCCCGAAGTATGAGGAGGTACTGATGACAATAGCGCAGAAATTGAAACATAAAGGACACCAAGAAGGATTACAGAAAGGTGAAAAACGGGCGAGTCTGAAAATCGCGCGTGCATTGATGGATAATGGTATCGATCATGAAACGATAATGAAAAGTACAGGGTTGAGCCAGAAAGAACTTGAACAAATACATCACTGATTCGTGCTGAGAGCCGTAATCGGTATTTAAAGATTCGTGTTAGAAGAGGGGCTTGTCCAGCGAGTAACGGGACCGTCCCCTAGAAATATGAGGAGGTAATTGATGACAATAGCTCAAAAACTGGAGCAGAAAGCGTTCCAAGAAGGATTTCAGGAAGCATATCAAGAGGCATACCAAGAAGGATTACAGAAAGGTAAAAAACAGGAGATTCTGGAAATCGCCTGTAGAATGATGAACAATGGTATTGATCATGAAATAATAATGAAAACTACTGGATTGAGCCAGAACGAACTTGAGCAAATACATCACTGATTCGTGCTGAGAGCTTTAATCGGTATTTAAAAATTTGTGTTAGAAGAGGGGCTTATCCGGCGAATAGCTGAACCGTCCCCTAGAAATATGAGGAGATACTGATGACATATGAAGAACTACTGATGACAATAGAACAAAAACTGGAACAGAAAGAATTCCAACAAGAATTTCGAGATGGATTACATATAGGGAGGAAACTGGCGATTGTGACAATCGCGCATGCAATGATAGACATTGGTATTAACCTTGAAACAATAATTAAAATCATCGTGCTGAGCCAGAATAAGCTTGAACAAATAGCCGATTGACTTATACCGATACTTTAATCGGCATGAAAGTTCGTGTAAATAAGTGGGCAAAACTTTACATATAAGCGGTATATTATTTGGATAAGTTTGAAATCATACTTTTTCTGTCGGGTATTAAGCTTTTTAATTGAAATAGTATTTTAATAATTAAATAATATTCCTCAAATAGAATATTCGAAACATCGTGATCCGATAAATTTTCTCTTGGAAGCGGCAACCGGATTGGTTGCCTATACCTTTTAATCTAAAAAATAAATCTGAATCTATGTACCTCTGAGTTAGACGTTCTTAGAATAGGAAATATTTTCGTTATTGGTAAATGATCGAATGTTGAAACAGGTTGAATTAAGCCATCATACGAAAATAGATTCAGTAGATATCTAATATTCTTTTGGCGCTTTTAATTAAGATTTCTTTGTAATCAGGCGTCTGTTTTTCCACATTGGAAAATATAGCTTGAAGCGTGGCATGAGTTATTTCTTTGTCGGTGAATTCTGGCATGCCGCTATTGAACGGGGGTTCCGGGCTATATTGCATTGCTAATTGGACTGCTTGGGCATATTCTTCACCTTTGATTTCAGCAAGCAATGTTAAACCGAAATCAATACCTGCGGTGACTCCACCTCCAGTAACCCGGTTTCTATCGATAATGACTCTTTTATTAACCGGTATTGCATCGAATTTGTTGAGATCGTCTATCATCGACCAATGAGTCGCCGCCTGATACCCTTTTAGCAAGCCTGCGGCCCCTAACAGGATAGATCCTGTACACACGCTGGTGACCCAAGATGCTTTACTTCCCACTTTATGTATCCAATCAAGCATGTCTAATTCGGCAAGCAAAGCATAAGGATTTCCTGTACCGGGAATACATAGGATGTCAACTTTATCTAACTGCTCAAATGTCATGCTCGGTGAAAATGATATATGTGCCAGCTCAGTACGCACCGGAAGTAAATCGCGCCAGACATATTCAATATTTAACCATCCTCCCACTCCAAGAACTGTCGCGGGACCAATCATATCAAGTGGTGTCATGCCTGGGAAAATGACAAAAGCAAGAGTGGATTTTTCTCCAGATGATGCATTCATTAACGAAGATAATGCCGCAGGATATTCCTTAGATGTGTTTTTCATGGAGAAGTTTTCCTTATTGAGATTGAGAAGTGAATTGAAATTCATATGCCGCTATTTTTAGCGATCGCTGAACATCTGTATTCCCGGTAGTAAATTGATATACCCGTCATCTTTCAAGTTGCCTCTTTGTTGGCTGCACTCGCTCACCCCGGTCACATAGTTTGCTATGCTCCCGGGGATTCACTCCTTTGCCGTCGCGATGCATCTTGAAATCCATAGGGTATAGAATAACTGTAACCGTTAACTAATTGGCGTATATGCCAATATTGCGACGATTTACGCCAAGTGCCATAATTGCCTTATGAACATTAAAACTCTCTATTTTCTGATCTTCCCCAATGTCAATTTGCTGGACCTTTCAGGGCCATTGCAGGTCTTTACCACAGCTAATGAGCTAGCAGAGAAGTTTGGTCACAGACGGCCCTACGCTATAAAAGTTGTGGCTTGTGATCCCGGACAGGTAATGACGCAGGCTGGAATAACTGTGCAGGCAGAACCTCTACCTAAGTTGGATTCTCCCGCCGATACTCTGATTGTTGCAGGGGGCATTGGCGTTGAGTCAGCGGCGAACCATCCGCCATTGCGTAATTGGTTAAAGGGACATGCGTCGCTGGCTAGGCGTATTGTGTCTGTATGCAGTGGGGCATTCATTCTGGCTGCTTGCGGGTTGCTTGATGGCCGCAGAGTCGTTACACACTGGAGTAGCTGTGCCGAACTGGCCCGGCGTTACAGTAAATTGCGGGTAGAATGTGATCCTATCTTTATTCAGGATGGTCCGGTGTGGACTTCTGCTGGTGTCACCGCCGGAATCGACTTGGCTCTGGCATTGCTGGAGGAAGATTTCGGTCATAAACTGGCGCTGGATGTTGCGCGGGATCTCGTTATGTTTCTCAAACGTCCCGGTGGACAGGAACAGTTTAGTGCTCCACTGGCATTGCAAAGCAGTACGAGTAAATTTGCAGATTTGCACGCTTGGATGACTAACAATTTGGCGGGGGATCTTTCAGTGGCAGCTTTGGCCGCTCGTGCCAATATGAGTGAGCGTAGCTTCGTGCGCCACTACAGCCAACATGCAGGAATTACGCCAGCCAAAGCGGTGGAGAGATTCCGCCTGGAAGCAGCGCGTCATCTTTTGGTTGAATCTACTCTGTCGCTCAAGTGCATAGCCTCCCGTTGCGGTTTTGGCTGTGAAGATACTTTACGCCGCAGTTTCTTTCGGATGTTCGGTAGCACTCCACAGGACTACCGTAAGCACTTCAAGGCGACATTTTAGCTATTTATTCCCTTTATTCTCTTTTTCTGCCATCTCTTTCTTCAATCGTCGCCATAACGTAGTACGGCTAATCCCCAGATATTCTGCGGTTGCATGGTGATTACCGGAAAACCGTTTCAAGGTTTCATGAACTGAAAGCGGTACAACAAGTGAAGATTGTTGGATTGAAGGAGGGGAAGACTTCGTACTTTGTTCTGCCTGCTTGAGTATAGATTGGCGTTCCGGTGAAAGCGCCAATATCAATTCTGGTGTTAAGATATGCTCTGGATGAGCACTGAGGTATAACGTGAGCCGTTCCATAAGATTACGTAGTTCCCGGACATTGCCGGGCCAATGATAGGCTTGCAATGCCTCCTGACAGGCAGCAAGCTCCTGCACTCTTGATTGTGATACCGGCAAATTTAATACAGCAAATGCTCGTCGCAGATATTCCAGCGCCAATATACCAATATCGTGACCTCTTTCCTTGAGGGCCGGAATGTTGATCCGCAATACACTCAGGCGATAGAACAGATCTGTTCGGAAACGCCCTTCTTGAACCCAGGTATCCAGATCGCAATGTGTGGCGCAGATGATCCGAACATCAACGGCAATGGGGCGGTGTCCTCCTACTCTGACAACGGATTTTTCTTCCAGTACCCGCAATAGCCGTGTTTGAAGGGGCAGTGGCATTTCACCAATTTCATCCAAAAATAGCGTGCCTCGATGTGCAACTTCAAAAAGACCCGCACGCCCTCCGCGTCGTGAACCGGTGAAAGCCCCTTCCTCATAACCAAACAATTCAGCTTCCAGTAGAGATTCAGCGATAGCGCCACAGTTAACGGCAACAAACGGCCGTTGATGTTTACCTGCAACCTGACCATACCGCAGGGCATATTCATGGTGAATGGCTTGTGCTACTAGCTCCTTTCCTGTGCCACTTTCCCCCTGTATCAGCACTGTGGCAGGCGAACGGGCATATAGCATAATAGTGTTGCGCACATGTTCCATCACCGCTGAATCTCCCCGGATATCATTGAGAGTGTGGCGGGTACGCAAGGTATTCTCGGTTGGGTAGGCAGAAATTGAAGCTTGGCTGAGCGTGGTCATTCTGGCGATATCCAGTGCATCATGGAATGCCTGGCGAATAGAATCAGCAGAGTAGATAAAAACACCTACCAATTCAGCTTCATAGGCGAGATCGGTAATTAGCCCGGCGCCGACAATCACTTTAATGCCAATGGCTTTTAGTGCATTGACTTGGGCCCGTGCATCTTCTTCCGTTACGTAACTGCGTTGTTCAATACGCAGGTTGAACCGTTGTTGAAATTCTTCTAGCGCAGGTAATGTATTCTGATAGGTGATAACACCAATGCGTGAACTGATTTGTCGTGCGCGGGCCAATGCTTGCATAAAATCAAATCCACTGGCTTTGGCAATAATAACGGGCACTGACAAACGACTTTTAAGATAAGCTCCGTTGGAACCGGCACACAGCACCGCATCACAACATTCAGTTGTTAACCGTTGACGAATATGCTGAACCGCATTTTCAAACCCAAGTTGGATAGGCGTGATATTGGCCTGATGATCGAACTCTGGTGTGATATCACGGAAGAGATCAAAAAGACGGGAAACAGAGACTGTCCAAATGACCGGTTTATCACGGTTATCATGTTCTGCTGATGGTGTTTCTGCCATGCTATTCCTCTATCTGTACGCTGTTTCCGTTGTTCTTAGCTGAACCTTATTCGCTTTTCCCACCACAATAATTCAATGTTTCGCAATTGTTTCATTCATGTTTCATGAAACGTAATTGATTCATTATGGAACAGATGAGTTTTTCTATCAAGGGTACTTTTCTACAAGCTAATAAATATTTTTAGCGCTATTTTTTGATGTAAAAACAAAATATTAACTTTTTTATTGTGTTTGTAATTTAAAATTATCCGCTATTTTTTCTTTGTTGGCGCGAATTTTGCTAAATAACAAATGTGTTTCATTATAATAACAATGAGGTCTTATATGACTCTTTCCTCGGCCGGTTTGGCGTTTCGTCAGGCTATAGAAGCTGAATCTCCGCTACAGGTTGTCGGGACCATTAATGCGAATCATGCGTTGCTGGCAAAACGGGCGGGCTATAAAGCTATCTATCTTTCTGGCGGCGGTGTATCGGCGGGTTCGTTGGGTATGCCTGATCTGGGAATTTCAACGCTGGATGATGTGTTAACAGATATCCGTCGTATTACAGACGTATGCGATTTGCCATTGTTGGTGGATGCGGATATCGGTTTTGGTTCTTCTGCCTTTAATGTGGCCCGCACTGTGCGTTCCATGATTAAAGCGGGGGCAGCGGGGCTGCATATTGAAGATCAGGTCGGTGCGAAGCGCTGCGGTCATCGTCCGAATAAAGAGATTGTATCCAAAAAGGAAATGGTTGATCGCATTAAGGCTGCTGTCGATGCCCGTACTGATAAAAATTTCGTCATTATGGCTCGCACTGATGCTTTGGCTGTTGAAGGATTAGCAGCGGCTCTTGATCGGGCAAAAGCCTATATCGAAGCCGGGGCGGACATGCTGTTTCCTGAGGCGATCACCGAATTACCTATGTATAAAGCATTTGCGTCAACAACCGGGGTTCCTGTATTAGCCAATATAACTGAATTTGGTGCGACTCCACTTTTCACGACTGAAGAGTTGAAAAGTGTGGATGTCTCTATTGCGCTTTATCCACTTTCTGCTTTCCGTGCGATGAATAAGGCAGCCGAGCAGGTTTACACCACACTTCGCCGCGAAGGGACACAGAAGAGTGTGATCAACATGATGCAGACTCGCAACGAGTTATACGAAAGCATCAACTACTACGATTTTGAACAAAAACTGGATCTGCTTTTCTCCCAGAAAAAATCTCAATGACGGACATCCCCACCTAATTTCGTCGTTTTATATGGCATAAAAACCGTAGAGGTGATACCCATGAGCGAACAGAACACGATGACTGAGTTAACCACTTTCAAGCCTAAAAAATCAGTAGCCCTTTCTGGCGTCAGTGCGGGTAACACGGCACTTTGTACAGTTGGAAAAACCGGTAATGATCTGCACTACCGTGGTTACGATATTCTTGATCTTGCAACCCAGTGTGAATTCGAAGAAGTTGCATACCTACTGATCCACGAAAAATTGCCTTCCCGTGCTGAATTGGCTGCCTATAAAGCGAAATTAACCGCACTGCGAGGTCTGCCGGGTAGCGTAAAGGCAGCACTGGAAACATTACCCGCAGCCGCCCATCCGATGGATGTTATGCGTACCGGCGTCTCGGTTCTTGGTTGTACATTGCCTGAGAAAGACGATCACAACCTCGCCGGAGCGCGTGATATTGCTGACAGATTACTGGCTTCTCTCAGCTCCATGTTGCTCTATTGGTATCACTATAGCCACAATGGACGCCGTATTGGGGTGGAAACTGATGATGTGTCGATAGGCGGGCATTTTCTGCACCTCCTGCATGGTAAAAACCCCAGTGAGTCGTGGGAAAAGACCATGCATACCTCCCTAATCCTTTATGCTGAACACGAATTTAATGCCTCAACATTTACCAGCCGGGTGATTGCAGGAACGGGTACGGATATTTACTCCGCCATCATCGGGGCGATTGGTGCTCTGAGAGGGCCAAAACACGGTGGAGCAAACGAAGTCTCTTTTGAAATTCAACAGCGCTATGAAAATCCTGATGAAGCAGAGAGTGATATTTTGGCGCGCTTGGCGAGAAAAGAGGTCATTATCGGCTTTGGTCACCCGGTTTACACCATTTCTGATCCCCGTCACAAAGTGATTAAAGATGTGGCTCTGCAACTTTCTAAACAGGCAGGAACCACCAAAATGTTTGATATTGCGGATCGACTAGAAGCGGTGATGTGGGCCAATAAAAAAATGTTCCCGAATCTTGATTGGTTCTCAGCGGTTTCCTATCACATGATGGGCGTGCCAACGGCGATGTTTACGCCGTTGTTTGTAATTGCCCGCACCGCGGGGTGGGCTGCTCACATTATTGAACAGCGTATTGATAACAAAATTATTCGTCCAGCAGCCAACTATACCGGGCCAGAAAATCGAGTATTTACGCCAATAGATAAACGTGGGTAACGCTATTTTTGATGCAGAGATCCCGGCGTGGGTGTTTTTTAAACAAGGAATTATTATGTCTACCTCTGTTGCAAGCAATCATCCTGAATATGATCAGGTCATTGCGGATATTGTGGATTATGTTATGGAATACGCCATCACATCATCCGTCGCCTATGAAACGGCTTATTACTGTTTTCTGGATACGTTGGGTTGTGGGTTAGAGGCACTGGAATACCCGGCCTGTAAGAAACTACTAGGGCCGATTGTGCCGGGGACAGTGGTGCCCAATGGCGTGCGGGTGCCGGGAACCCAGTTTCAACTCGATCCGGTACAGGCGGCATTTAACATTGGTACGATGATCCGGTGGCTAGATTTCAATGACACATGGCTTGCCGCTGAATGGGGGCATCCATCCGATAACCTCGGTGGCATCTTGGCAGTGGCTGACTGGCTATCAAGAAATGCCGTTGCTGGTGGAAAAAAGCCGCTCACGCTCAAAGATGTTTTGACGGGTATGGTTAAAGCGCATGAAATTCAGGGATGTCTTGCACTGGAGAATGCATTCAATAAAGTCGGTTTAGATCACGTCGTGCTGGTAAAAGTGGCTTCGACCGCTGTTGTTGCTGAAATGTTGGGGTTGAATCGGGAAGCGATCCTGAGTGCGGTATCATTGGCTTGGGTTGATGGTCAATCGCTGCGAACTTACCGTCATGCTCCCAATACCGGCTCACGTAAATCTTGGGCTGCCGGTGATGCAACATCCCGCGCGGTTCGCTTGGCCCTGATGGCGCAAAAGGGTGAAATGGGATATCCCTCGGTATTAACCGCAAAAACGTGGGGATTCTATGATGTCCTGTTCAATGGTCAGCCTTTTAAATTCCAGCGTGCCTATGGCGCTTATGTGATGGAAAACGTGCTGTTCAAGATCGCTTTCCCGGCAGAATTTCATGCGCAAACTGCGGTGGAAGCTGCAATGAGCCTGCATCAACAACTGAAAGACGCCGGTAAGACTATCAATGACATTACAAAAATCACTATTCGTACCCATGAAGCTTGTATACGGATTATCGATAAGCAAGGCCCGTTAAACAATCCTGCGGACAGAGACCACTGTATTCAGTACATGGTTGCGATTCCTTTGATCTTTGGTCGTCTTACTGCGGCGGATTATGAAGATAGCGTTGCGGCAGATCCCCGTATTGATGCCCTGCGGGAAAAAATAGTGTGTGTTGAAGATCTTGATTTTACCCATGATTATCATGATCCGGAAAAACGCTCTATTGCTAACGCATTAACTGTTACGTTTACAGATGGCAGCCAGCTTGATGAAGTTAAAGTTGAATTCCCCATCGGCCATGCTCGTCGCCGTAAGGAAGGCATTCCATTATTGCTGAAAAAATTTAGAACCAACCTGGCACGTCAGTTCCCTGAAACGCAACAGAGGAGAATCCTGTCTGTTTCCCTTGACCGTTCGTTGCTAGAAAACATGCCGGTAAACGAATACCTCGACTTATACGTTATCTGAATTTCCAATACTATCGGCGGCCGCTCTCCCAAAGTGCCGCTCTATCGTCTACGGCAGCACGAGGAGAGATTATGTCATTCAACGCTTTTTATCAGCAGTCCATTGATGATCCCAACGCTTTCTGGGCTGAGCAGGCGCAACGTATTTTCTGGCAACATCCTTTTGAGCAAGTGCTGGATTATAGCAATCCTCCTTTTGCTCGTTGGTTTTGCGGGGGAAAAACCAACCTATGTTATAACGCGTTGGATCGCTGGCTGGAAAGCCAGCCTGATGCTAAGGCGCTCATCACCATCTCAACAGAAACCAATAGTGAGAAAGTATTGACTTTCAAGGAATTACATCAAGAAGTGAATCGAGCGGCTGCCATGATGCTCTCTCTGGGCGTTAAAAAAGGCGACAGAGTTTTGGTTTATATGCCGATGATTGCCGAAGCGTTGTTTGTTTTGCTCGCTTGTGCCCGTATTGGTGCCGTTCACTCTGTGGTCTTTGGTGGCTTTGCTTCTCAGAGCCTTGCCACACGGTTGGATAATGCTGAACCGGTGTTGGTGGTGTCTGCTGATGGGGGAGCGCGTGGTGGAAAAATTATTCCTTACAAGCCATTGTTAGATGAAGCCATCGAACTGGCGAATCACAAACCCCGCCATGTATTGATGGTTAACCGTGGACTGGCAGAAATGGTCTGGGTGCCTGAAAGAGATATCGATTTCGCGACATTGCGGCAGGAGTACTTTGATGCTGACATTCCCGTAACCTGGCTTGAATCAAATGAAACCTCCTGTGTGCTCTACACATCCGGCACGACGGGTACCCCAAAGGGTGTACAGCGTGATGTTGGCGGTTATGCTGTCGCACTGGCAACATCTATGGATATCATTTTTGGTGGTAAAGCGGGTGAGGTATTTTTTAGCACATCAGATATTGGCTGGATCGTCGGGCATTCTTATATTGTCTATGCTCCTTTAATTGCAGGAATGGCGACGATTATGTATGAGGGGCTGCCGATACGGCCGGATGCGGGTATTTGGTGGAAAATAGTAGAAAAATATCAAGTAACGCGGATGTTTTCAGCACCGACAGCTATTCGTGTACTGAAAAAATATCCAATTGAATGTATTGGTAAATACGATATTTCATCACTTAAGACATTGTATTTAGCGGGAGAACCGCTAGATGAGCATACTGCTCGCTGGATTGCTGAGGCTATCAACGTCCCTGTTATCGATAATTACTGGCAGACTGAGACTGGTTGGCCAATTATGGCTATCGCCCGTACGCTGGATGACAGGCCGAGTCGATTTGGCAGTACTGGCTTCCCGATGTATGGCTTTCATGTCAAGCTCATCAATGAACTGACTAGCAAGGCGTGTGGTGATAACGAAAAAGGCATGCTCGTTATTGAAGGGCCTTTGCCCCCGGGTTGTATTCAAACTATCTATGGTGATGATACCCGTTTTATCAACACCTATTGGCGACACTTTGATCATGCTGTTTATTCCACATTTGATTGGGGTATTCGTGATAGTGACGGCTATTATTTTATTTTGGGGCGTTCGGATGATGTGATTAATGTGGCCGGGCATCGTCTGGGAACGCGGGAGATAGAAGAGTGTATTGCTAGCCATGAAGATGTTGCCGAAGTGGCTGTGATTGGCATTAAAGATGCTATCAAGGGGCAAGTCGCGGTTGCTTTTGCTGTCCTCAAAGATGGGAAGGAGATCCAGAATGCTGAGCATTTTGCTGCTTTGGAAAAGGTTTTGATGGGTTTGGTAAATAAACAAATTGGTAGCGTAGGCCGCCCGGCGCGGATCTATTTTGTCTCTCAGCTTCCCAAGACGCGTTCAGGAAAAATGCTACGTCGAACCATGCAGGCAATATGTGAAGGGCGTGAACCTGGCGATCTTTCTTTGATTGAAAATCCTACTGCACTGGAGATCATTCGAGAGGCTGTTTCAGTGAATAGCTTGTCATGATATTGCGGCACTTTTATTTTTCCTTGTTGATTTTCTAACGAGAAAAGTGAAATTTGAATATTTGAATGGTTTTGTTTGTTTAGCACAACTATAACGCTTGTTAATTAACTCCAAGAGTTTCTTTCTAATATATACCCTATGGATTTCAAGATGCATCGCGGCGGCAAAGGAGCGAATCCCCGGGAGCATAGCAAACTATGTGACCGGGGTGAGTGAGTGCAGCCAACAAAGAAGCAACTTGAAAGATGACGGGTATATTCGTTTTTTTGATTAGTGTTTGCTTTTATTAGTGTTTTGTTTGTGTTAATGTTCAGCCTATGTTAACGTTCCTTTGTACTTTAAATATAAACAATTATTTCAAGATGTATTTTACTTTTGATTTAACATAAGTTGGTTGGCTATTATCTGCCAACATATATCGAAGTGGAAAATTAAATAACACAATGTTAATTGACTGTAATTTGAACGCGGTTATAACCGTAGTGGATTTAAAAATGGTATTATGGAATAAAAAAATATTAGAAATATACCCTATGGATTTCAAGATGCATCGCGACGGCAAGGGAGCGAATCCCCGGGAGCATAGATAACTATGTGACTGGGGTGAGTGAGTGCAGCCAACAAAGAGGCAACTTGAAAGATGACGGGTATAAACTAAAGATTATAATAATAAAGTTACAACAGAAATAGCTTTTTTAGTTATTATATTATGATTGCTTCAATATAAACAGGTTGCTCCGACTTAAATCAATCTAGCTTTTATCTGGATTACTGTGGAGTTATTATGGAAATAGAAGAAATATTTAATAATTATGAGTCTGAAGCTCGTTCATATTGCCGTAGATTTCCCGTAATATTTAGAAAGGGTATAGGTTCTACCTTAATCGATATAGATGGTAAAAGTTACATTGACTTTTTATGTGGCGCTGGTGCGTTGAACTATGGACATAATAATACAATCATAAAACAACAAATTTTTAAGTATATTCAAGATGATGGTATTATTATGGGGCTTGATTTATACTCGGAAGCAAAAATGGAGTTTATATCGACATTTGTTGATAAGATTTTGAAACCGAGACAGCTTGAATATCGTTTACAATTTACCAGCCCTACGGGCACGAGCGTCATTGAATCTGCGGTAAAATTAGCAAGAAAGTATACAAGAAGAGAAAATGTTGTTTGTTTTACCAACGCCTTTCACGGAATGACCGGGGTGTCGCTCAGTTTAACCGGTAGTCAACATCACCGCCAACCTGGATTATATTCTCAAATTACGCGCTTACCATTTGATGGCTATATCGACGGAGAATTTGATTATATAGGGTATTTTAGAAAGTTACTGACTGATTCCAGTTCAGGGGTTGATCTTCCCGCTGCGGTAATTCTTGAGACTGTACAAGGAGAAGGCGGATTAAATGTTGCTTCTGTTGAATGGTTGAGGGCGTTGAGAAAACTCACCGAAGAGTTCAATATTCTATTAATCGTTGATGACATTCAATCTGGTTGTGGTCGTACCGGAACATTCTTTAGTTTTGAACGAGCAAATATTAAACCTGACCTAGTTTGTCTTTCCAAATCTATTGGCGGTATTGGGCTGCCTATGTCTTTACTGCTTATTTCTCCCGATATCGATGTGTGGAAACCGGCAGAAGACAACGGCACATTTCGAGGTAATAACTTAGCATTTGTTGCTTCAAAAGCGATGTTAAATGAATATTGGGGTGATAGCTCTTTTCAGAAGGTCATTCAGCATAAGGCTGAATTAATTCGAACTTACTTGAACTCTTTGGCTAAAGAGTATCATGAATTTGTACTGCGAGTTAAAGGGATTGGATTCATGCAAGGTATAGAAATGGTTGATTCCTCATTAACACAGTATTTGGTGAAGCATTGTTTTGAAAATGGTTTGATTGTGGAGTTGTGTGGCCCCAATGATGAAGTGTTGAAATTGATGCCTGCCTTGACCATTGACGAAAACACACTTGTAAAAGGACTGAATATTATAGAACAGGCTCTCGCCAGTTTAAAATCGAGGAATAGTAATAACTGCGAAAGTGAATTCCAAAGGTTATCGGTTAGCAGCCATTATTAGCTGGGAGTGTAGAATTATGAGCCGTGTAGTAGAACTTACTAAGTTTAATCAGCTTGAATTTCATCACACACTTGCTCGGGGATACGCAATTGTTTACCGAGGTTTATTGCAAGACTGGCCAGCGATAAGACAATGGAATTCTGAATACTTTCAAGATAAGTGTCCTCAAATTGACGTTGTGATCAAATTTTTTGATGCAAATGGCGTGCGTTCTGAGCAAGCTAAAATGTATCGTTATTTAGAAATTCTGAATGCATATAAAAAAGGGGAGATGGGGAGCGATATTCCCTATTGTCATGACATCCCTATCTTTTTACAAGCTCAGCAGTTACTTGATGACGTTAGTGATTTTCCGCTAACTATTTTGCCAAAGCTTTACCGAAATGAATGGTGGAAATTTGTTCAATTTTTTATGTCTCCAGCCGGCGCTATAACGCCACTGCATTTTGATACTTTAAGAACAAACAATCTATTTTTTCAGATAAAGGGAAGCAAAAGATTCTCTTTTATTCCTTGGGAAAAAAGAGATGCTTGTTCTCGTCGAGGGTGGCGCTGGTTTGAGTATAATCCTGAAATTCAGAATGTGGGTGAGATAAACAAATCCACAATTGAGGTGCATGAAGGCGATATATTAATCATGCCAGCGGGTATGCTTCATCATGTAAGAACGTTGACGGATAGTATTTCTTTTAATATCGATTTTCATACTCGAACTTCAGCCCTTGTAAGTTTTAAGAGCATTAAAGAAAAAATGCCACGTGAAAATCTGTATTACAATTGGCTAAGTTTATGTGGACTTTTGGGATTAATGAAGCGTGAAAGTTTTTTCGAAAATTACCGTCCGTATCTTAATTATATTTCTTAAAAAGTAAATAGGTTAATTATGAAAGTATCTTTGATTGATGTCGATAAAGACAACTATGAGGATGTAATGTCTCTTGAAGTTGAACCTGGACAAGAAGTTTTCGTCGCACCAAACTCAGAGTCAATTGTTGAATCACATTTTAATGAATATTGTAGAGCAAGAGTGATCTGCTATGACGAAGAGGTCGTTGGTTTTGCAATGTATGAACGTTGCGTTAATGAAGGCAAACCCAACGAATATAATCTGTATCGAATGATGATTGATAAGTCTTACCAAAACCAAGGTATTGGCGGCGCGGCGATGCAGTTATTGCTGGATGAAATGAAACAGCAGCCTGATTGTCACAGGATTACTGTCTGTTATGACGAAACTAGCGAACGTCATAAATCATTTTATCAACGTTTTGGCTTTATAGAAGTCGGTTATTATGATGAATATGAGGAAATGCTAGCTGAAATTATTGTGAGGAGATGATTTTAATGAGCTTGTAAATAATAAAAACTAAAAATGACATCTTTCAAAGGGATTATAGTATGTTTCTAGATAAAGTTGAACAGCTTGTTATTCCACTAAATCAACAGCAAAAGGAAATTTATCTTGATCATATAAATAGAGAGGATACCGCAGCATTCAATATAGGTGGTTATGTTGAGATTAAACAATCTATTAATATAAAGAATCTCGAATGCGCCATAAAACACACTATCCAAGAACATGCTGTACTTCGATGTTCAATAGTCGATAAGTACTCAATGCCGCATCATATTGATTCGGATGCGTTAAAAGGTACAGTTGAGTTTGCTCATATTGTTCAAGACCATCACTTTGAACTGTCTCATTTAGATCTTTCGGGTGAAGAAGAGGCGGAATCTAAAGCCTTGGCTATTGTTCAACGGATATTCTCTGAGCCATTTAATTTAGCACAGGATGTGCTTTATCGAGTCGGCTTAATTCAGTTGGCGACAAATCGTTTCTGGCTATACTTTATTTCTCACCACATCATCATTGATGGTGTCGGTTATGCTAACTGGTTTCGAAGTATTTTCGACGCCTACCGGCAGTTGGCGCTGGGAAATATGCCTAAAGAAAACACGGGAGTACGGTTTCTTGATCTTGCTGCACAACCGTTACCGGAGAATTATAGTCAGCAATTCGCAAAGGCAGCTAAGTACTGGAAAGCGTTGCTCCACCGCTTGCCGGATGTGCCTTTCCAATGTCGGAAAGAAGGCTTTGGAACTGCCGATTCAAGAAAAAATAGCAGGCTTGTATACTTTATCAAACCTGATAGATATCAGTCATTTTTAACCAAGGCGAGTCAGTGCAATTTACCCATATCGCCACTTTTTATCACAGCTATTGCTTCTCTGGTAAACCGTATCAACCAAAGTGATGGCGTCCTCATCGGGACGCCTTTACATAATCGTACTACATCAGCTCAACGCAATATGGTTGGGTCGTTTATATCGATGCTACCGGTAATGTGCGTGCAAAATGAGCAGATGTCGGTGGCCGAATCAGTGGCAATGACAGCACGTACGATAAAAAGTAGCTATCGTTATCGCTCTTATCCTTCGAGTGCCTTATATAAGGATTTGTCTTTACGTGCTCAAGGTCGTGAACGTCTTTTTGATATTGCTTTTAACTATCAACAGATTGATTTTGATTTCAGTGCTAGTGGCTTGGATACGGAGACTCATTACCTTAGTCATGGGCGTGAAGATATTCCTCTCACCGTTATATTATGTGATTACGGTGATAAGCAAAGCACTCAGCTCCAACTCGATTATCGTCATGATTACTTCTCGTCACATCAGGCTGAACATTTATTGCAAAGCATTATGACCTTGGTTGAACAAATGGTTGCACAGCCTGAAGCGTTATTAACTTCACTTGATCTGGTGAGTAAAGGCGTTGAACAGGCGTTGTGGAATCTAAGTCAATCTGCTGTGACAGGAGAAAAACCTGTCTGTCCGACCATCACATTAGTGCATGAGCAAATTGAGCAATATGCAAAACGGCATCCTGATGCCATTGCTATCGTGGATGGCGAACGACACATGTCTTACGCCACATTGAGCAATAAAGCCAATCAGTTAGCTAACTATTTAATTGAGCAGGGGGTTCGGCCTGATAGCCGTGTCGCGATTTGCTTGCCGCGTTCGAGCGAGATGATCGTGGCGATGTTGGCGACGCTGAAAGCCGGAGCGGCTTATGTACCGATGGACCCCGATTATCCCGATGGTCGTTTGCAGTTTATGCTGACCGATGCTGAACCTGTTGTTTGCATCACAGTCTCTTCCATTGCACATCGATTCGCAGCATGCAAGATCACAACACTATTGCTTGATGATGCTCAGCTTAATGAACACTTGGCTCTGCGTTCTGTGGCAAACATATCTGCAAGCAATATTGGCTTGCAGTTGGAACATCTGGCTTATGTGATTTATACCTCCGGCACAACGGGGCAGCCCAAAGGGGTGATGGTTGAACATAAGCAGTTGAGTCATTTTGTCGCACACATTACAGCGTCTTATAGACTGACTGAACATGATAAGTTTTTGCAGTTTTCTTCGGTCAGCTTCGATATTTCCGTGGAAGAGTGTTTCGGCTCTTTATGCAACGGCGGCACTCTGGTATTACGAGCTGATGATATTCATTACGATTTTGATGCATTTTGGGCATTTTGCCGACACCATGAAATTTCGGTGACCAGTTTACCTACCGCTTTTTGGCATCAACTGGTGAATTACAGTCGTCAACCTATTGATTCTTCACTACGTTTAGTGATCTTAGGTGGCGAAATGGTTAAATCCGTGAGTGCTCGCGAATGGTTCGAGCAGGGTCCTGCTATCGAACTTATCAACACATACGGCCCGACCGAAACCACCGTAACCGCATCTGCTTACTGCATGACATCCTTGGCTGATGTCACGGCGATGATTCCCATTGGTAAAGCGAATTATGGCACCCAACTGTATATATTAGATACGAATTTAAAAAGTGTCCCCTTAGGGTTTCAGGGGGAATTATATATTGGTGGAACAGGTGTAACACGTGGCTATCTTAATCGTGAACAAGATAGCGCGAAGTACTTTGTGGCTAATCCTTTTGGTCCGGGGCGACTTTACCGCACCGGAGATATCGTACGTCAGTTACCCGATGGTAATTTAGAGTTTATTGGGCGTAATGATAACCAAGTAAAAATAAACGGTTTTCGTATTGAGCCGGAAGAAATCAGCAATCAATTAATGGATTATCCCGGCATTCATGAGGCGGTTGTCTATCCTCGACAGCTTGGCTCTGATGATCGACTGCAATTAATTGCTTACGTTGTTGCTGAAGGAACCATCAATATTAATGCTATTCGTCTGGCGATGAAGAGCAAACTGGCTGATTACATGTTGCCTGTTGCCGTTGTGCAGTTAGAAAAATTACCCCTGACACAAAACGGCAAATTAGATTTTAAGCAATTACCGCTACCACAAAAACAAGATTATAGTCAGCAGGAATTTGTTGCCCCTGAAGGCGAAGCCGAGCGGGTATTAGCACAACTGTGGCAATCGCTATTAGCTTTAAATAAAGTCTGCCGCCATGACAACTTTTTTGCTCTGGGTGGTCACTCTTTATTAATTATGTCAATGCGAGCAGAGTTGGCTCAGCGTGGTTATGAACTGCCTATGCGCGCGATTTACCGAACTAACACGCTGGCAGAACTGGCATTACATTTATCTTGTGTCCGTAAGGATGAGGAAACGTTAACCCACCAAGAGATGGCGGTTAACAGGCTTGCAGAGCATGTTGAACATATCACGCCTGATATGTTGGATCTGGTGATTTTGAATGAAAAAGAGATCGCCATTATTTGCCAACAAGTTGAGGGTGGTGCCAATAACATACAAGATATTTATCCATTATCACCGTTGCAGGAAGGTATTTTCTTTCACCATCGAATGAATGAAGAGCATGATACTTATATCATTCCCATTCTAATAAAGTTTACTAATGAGCAAAAGCTGACAGCATTTCTACATACGCTTGATAAGATAGTGGCGCGTCATGATATTTTCCGCACCTCTATTCATTGGCATGATTTAACCTCGCCGGTTCAGGTTGTTCATCGAACCGCTTCGGTTCCTTTACAATGGCAAACTATTGCTCCAGGTTTCTCAGCATTGGAAACGTTGGCAGAATTATCGGCTATAGAACATCACCATATGAAGCTGGATCGTGCGCCTATGATGCAAGCGATTGCGGCTAAAGATGCGAAGAGCGATGCGTGTTTTCTACTATTAAAGCAACATCATTTATTAAGTGATCATATTTCTGTCTTATTGCAAATTGCAGAAATGTACGCTTTGCTTGAAGATCCCAATGTATTATTGCCTACGCCGGTTCAATATCGTGAGTTTGTTGCTCATTCGTTAAGAGCTAATCAATCCAATAGCGGTGTTGATTACTTTAAAGCTAAATTGTCTGATGTTGCTGAAACCACCGCGCCTTTCGGGTTATTAGATGTTTATAACGACGGATTGAAAATAGAGACTGCCAGAGAATTGGTCGGTCCGCGTTTAGCGCAACAGATTATTGGCTTGTCTATTCAACACCGTATCAGTGCTGCGAATATTTTTTATTTGGCTTGGGCGTTGGTGGTTGCCAAATGCAGCGGTAAATCCGATGTTGTTTTTGGCTCCATGATGTCAGGACGACAGCAAGCTATTCGTGGTAGCGATCGTATTCTGGGCATGTTGATCAATTTGTTGCCTATACGCATTAATTTGGCGGATTTGTCGGTAAGCGAAGCATTAAAACAGATTCATGATGAGCTTATTGAATTAGCCGACTATGAGCATTTTCCGCTTTCCGAGGCGTTGCGTTACAGCGCGTTGCCCGGTGGCACGCCCTTGTTTACCAGTTTGTTGAATTTCAGTCATAAAAGCGAATTAGCGGTTGCCAACCAAAGCCATCATTTTGAAATGATAGGCACTCAAGAGTACACCAACTATCCGTTAGAAATGGGCGTTGAGCAACTCGATGATGATTTCATCATACAAGTTCATGTTGAGTCACCAGTCGGGGCGGATAATGTTCTGACTTATATAAGAACAGCATTGGAAGCCGTTATTCATGCGCTTGGTCAAGCTCCGCAAACACCATTGCTGACATTATCCATAACGCCTATTAGCGAACAGCAGCGGATTATTAACGAATTTAACAGCCCTGTCGTTGCTTATGATAAAACAGTGGCGATTCATCAACACTTTGAACATCAGGTAGTAAAAACACCGGCGGCCATTGCTGCTGTATGTAATACAAATCGCATCACTTATGCTGAACTTAATCAGCGCGCTAATCAGCTTGCTCACTACTTGATAGCACAAGGTGTGGCACGCAATCATATTGTTGCTATCTATGCCGAACGCTCCATTGAGTTTGTCATTGCCATACTTGGCATTATGAAAGCCGGCGCTGCTTACGTTCCTTTGGACCCCACTAATCCTCCTGAGCGTTTGTCATATATGTTGGCTGACTCTGGGGTTAATGTGGTTTTAACTCAAAGCCATTTAAATGGGTTAACCTTCAATGGTCAGAAACGTTTTCGGTTGGATGTGGACTGGCCCTTATTGGAGCATTACCCAAATACTCACCCAGAGGTGGAGTGTTATCCTGATGATCTGGCTTATATGATTTATACTTCCGGTTCTACTGGCAAACCTAAAGGCGCGTTGGTGCACCATGCCGGAGCTTTGAATCATATTGCTGCCGAATTTGATGTTCTCGGTTTTATGGGGCGTAATAACCAACTGTTATCGCGTAATTTTCTACAAAGTGCCGCTTCCTCTTCCGATGTCTCTGTGTGGCAATTTCTGGCGCCTTTGTTAAGTGGGGGTAAAACAGTCATACTGCCTGATGCGATGGATTTGCCTGAATATGTTCGTGTGTTGCAAGACGAACAAATTCATCTGATTCAAACCGCGCCGTCTGTGTTGAAAATATTGTTAGAACATTTGCTGAGTCAGGGTGGGGTAGCAACGCCATTGCCGAATCTGAAATGGTTAATGATTATTGCTGAACCTTGTCCTGTGCCTTTGGTTAATCGTTGGTTGCAATATTACCCTGAGATTCCGGTGATGAATGGTTACGGACCTAGCGAAGCATCGGACGATATTACCTATTTTATTATTGATAAACCGCTAGCAGAGCAGGTTAAAAATATTCCTATAGGCAAGCCGTTGCCAAACCTAACCATGTATGTTCTGGATCAACATATGCAAATTCTGCCGACGAATGTTATTGGCGAATTGTGCGTGTCCGGTGTGGGGGTGGGCAAAGGTTATTGGAATAAACCGGAAAAAACCGCAGAAAGTTTTAAAGATAACCCCTTCCACACCATGAACGGGCATGGGACCCGACTTTATCGCACCGGCGATTTAGGTTATTGGAACGCTAATGGCAATCTCGAACTCATTGGGCGTATCGATAATCAGGTAAAAGTTCGTGGTTTTCGTGTTGAACTGGGGGAAGTTGAGTCGGCTTTGGTGAAGTTACCCCAAGTGGCGGAAGCCGCGGTACTCGTTCATAAAGACAGAACAGGTGAAAATTGCCTGGTCGCTTATCTCGTATTAACTGCAAATATTGCTCAGGTTGAGCAGATTATTAATAACATTAAACAGGGATTAAGCCATCACGTACCGGATTATATGATCCCCGGCTACTACGAGATTCTGGATAAGATGCCATTGAATGCGGCGGATAAAATTAATCGTCATGCATTGCCGAAACCTTGTTTGGTGAATCATCACGTTGAGTGGGTTGAACCTGCCAACAAAATCGAGCGAGCATTAGCCGCTATTTGGCAATCAGTACTCAATGTTAACCGGGTCAGTCGAAACGACAACTTTTTCTACCTCGGCGGCCACTCTTTATTGGTCATTCGGGTCATTTCAAAAATACGTGCGGAACTTGGACGGGAAATTGCCGTTAAAGCTATTTTTGATCATCCAACGCTTGCCGAGCTTGCGGCTATGCTTGAACAGCGGACGGTGACGACAGTGGATTCGATTGCCAAACAGCCGCGAACCGGTGAATTACTGCCTCTGTCATTTGCGCAAGAACGCTTGTGGATTCTTAGCCAAATTGATCAAAGTAGTGCGGAATATAATATGCCGATTGCATTTGCTGTTGAGGGCGAATTTGATGTTGGCGTAGCTGAACTCGTACTTAATCAGATTATCGAACGTCATGAAATATTACGTACGGTCTACATTAAGAAAGACGGAAAACCGTTCCAGAAAATTTTATCTGGAAGAAACCTGACGCTTAATTATATTGATTTAACCTGTATGCCTAAGGAGCAACAAAGTCAGCATATAGCTGAATTAATGGAAAAAGACGCTAAACAAATTTTTGATCTAAGCCGCGATTTAATGATTCGTGCCACCTTTATTCAGCGTCAAGCCAATAATGGCGTATTGCTATTTAATGCTCATCATATTGCGTCTGACGGTTGGTCTGAAGATATTCTTACCCATGAGTTTGTTGCTCGTTATGATGCTTTACGCAATGGGAACAATGTCGAAATAAAGGAACTTGATATTCAATATGCTGATTTTGCAGTTTGGCAACGTGACAGGTTGCAAAGTGAGTATTTAGCGTCGCAGATCAGCTATTGGAAACAGCAGTTGGATGAGATACCACCCGTACACGGTTTGCCGCTGGATAGACCGAGGCCGAAGATAAGGCAACATCAAGGTGCGGTGGTGACAGGTTCATTGCCGGAAGACACGACGCAAGCACTTGTCAGTTTAGCCAGACAACATCAACTGACTCCGTTCATGCTGTTCCATGCTGCATTGGCATTATTGCTATCTCGTCACAGCAACAACCATGACATTGTGATAGGCACGCCAGTGGCGAACCGTTTGCAGGCAGAGCTGGAAACGCTGATTGGCTTCTTTGTCAACACCTTGATACTACGAGTGGATACTCGGCAGGCGATGCTTAGTGATTACCTTTCTCATGTCAAACAGGTGCATCTGGATGCTCAGGCCAATCAAGATGTGCCGTTTGAACAATTGGTTGAACAGTTACAAGTCACAAGGAGTACAGCCTATACGCCATTGTTCCAAATCATGTTGACGACCGATACAGATTATGGACTGACTAGTGACGTTGGCGAGGTTACCTTCAGCTTGCCGAGAATGAAGCTGAATTCAATAGCTCCGAACCATATCCAAACCAAGTTTGATCTCAATATTGACCTAAGTATTAGTGAAAATAGACTGCATTTGCATTGGGTCTATGACACCAGCTTGTTCAGCCATGAACATATTGAGCAGCTTAATGATCACCTGTCACGTTTACTGATAGGGCTGGCCGAAGCGACGAAGGCCGATGACGATACACGGGTTTCGCTTGCCAGTTTGCCGATGCTGTCAAATGTGGAGATCGAGTACCTGCGGCATACTCTCAATGATACTTATGTAGCATATCCAAAGAACAAATGTATCCATGAGCTGTTTGAACAACAGGCCGAAGAAAACCCCGATAACGTCGCGTTGGAGTGCGGTGAGCGCCAATTGACTTACCGGCAGCTCAATGAAAAATCCAACCAGTTGGCGCACTATCTGTTGGAATGCCACGCGATTGAGCCGGATACGCGAGTGGGTTTATGTGTGACGCGTTCACTGGAGATGGTCATTGGCATTTTGGCGATCCTCAAAGCGGGGGGAGCTTATGTGCCGCTGGACCCAAGATATCCTCAGGAACGTCTGGGTTACATGTTGGAAGATGCACAGCTTGAGGTGGTGCTGATCCAATCACATCTGGAGCAGGTACTGTCAGACTTCAACGGTCATCGGGTGATATTAGATAATCTGGGCTGTGTGAGCGGTCAAATCAGCACGGCATACAGCCACTACCCTACCACTAATCTGGATAAGCATGCATTGGTGTTGACTGCCGGTCATCTGGCCTATGTGATTTACACCTCGGGATCAACGGGTAAACCTAAAGGAGTGATGATTGAGCATAGTAATACAATTGCCATGCTCAGTTGGGCTCGTTCGCAATATACCAAGGAGGACATTGCTTGTGTTCTCATGTCAACGTCTCTGAACTTTGATTTATCAATATTTGAACTATTTTTACCTTTAGTCTCGGGGACACGGGCGTGTATTGTTGAGGACATTCTGGTTCTACATCAAGGCATTGACTGCAAGGTAACTCTGATAAATACAGTACCTTCGGCAATGAACTCTCTGGTTGAACGAAATGCGATACCGGCGTGTACTCGGGTAATTAATTTGGCTGGCGAGGCGTTATCTGCAAATTTGGTCAATGCAATATATGAGAAAAATCAAGGTGTAACCGTTTATAACTTATATGGGCCGTCAGAGGATACGACATATTCTACTTGGGCGAAATTGGATTCTCCCGTGCTCACTACACCGGCTATTGGCAGGATCATTAGCAATAGTCAGGCTTATATTTTGGATAAAGAGCAGCAACTTGTGCCTTACGGCTCTACGGGGGAGCTTTATATCGGCGGCGCGGGCTTAGCCCGTGGTTATCTCAATCGTCCTGAACTCACGAAGGAACGTTTCGTTGCCAACCCATTTCATGATCCGGCCAATACCAATAGTAGTGAGCGTTTGTATAGAACTGGCGATTTGGTGCGCTACCTGTCAGACGGTAATCTGGAGTTCACTGGTCGTATTGATGATCAGGTGAAAATCCGTGGTTTCAGAATCGAGTTGGGTGAGATTGAGTATCAACTCAATCAGCAAGCCGGGGTGAACTCGTCTCTGGTGCTGGTCAAGACAACCCGGGCAGGTGATAAACAACTGGTTGCCTATATCAAACAGGTATCGGATAAGCTGATGGATGAGAATGCAGAATGGCAGCAGGCTCAAACTCAGTTTATTCAGGGTATCAAATCTGCATTAACCAAATCCTTGCCGGACTACATGATACCGTCAGTCATGGTTGTGGTTGAAGAATGGCCGTTGACGCCTAATGGCAAGATTGACCGTAAGAGGTTGCCTGAACTTAATCCAGAGCATGATAAAAGCGATAATTTTATTGCACCGGTTGGTGAAACGGAAATCTCTTTGGCGGCAATTTGGCAAAGGATACTGAATGTCAGACAAATATCGCGTAACGATGACTTTTTTGAACTCGGCGGTCACTCATTATTGGCAATCAAATTAGTCACGGAAATCAATGCGGCATTTGTCATTGAGCTTGGTGCTATGCAGGTTTTCCAGACACCTCTCTTGCATGAACTTGCAGAATTAATCTGCAATCAGCAATTACAAGGGCAAATCCAAAGTGAGCTTGAAACGGCAGGTGAAGAGGGGTGGTTATGATGGACATGTTTAAATTAGTTAAAGACGCTTATGAGCAGGGTGTATTGCTATTCAGTAAAGAGAATAAGTTAGGGTTTAAGCTAATAAAGGGGGCGCACTTCCCCGATGAACTAAAAGCCAAGATTCAAGCACACAAAGCTGAGCTGATCGATTTTCTCGATAAAAACAGAGTGGATATCTCTGGTAATGAAATGGTGATTGAGCCGGCTCTTCGAACCCAAGAGTTGCCTCTAAGTTCTTCACAGCAACGGATCTGGTTTATCGAGCAGTTTGGCGGTGGGAGCACCGCCTACAATATGGTGTCAGCTTATACGGTAAGCGGTGAATTTGAATTGGCGGCGGCGAATCTGGCCTTGCAAACCATCATAGATCGGCACGAAGTGCTGCGTACTGTTTACCACAGCGATGAAAATGGAACCCGGCAGGTTATCAAGCCGGAGTGGTCATTCGAGATAGCCCAATCAGATATCCATGATAGAGGCGAAGCCGGACAAAAGGCGTGGGTTGAGCAGGCGATTCAGGATGAAATGACCTACCGATTTGATTTGGCACAGGATGTGATGGTGCGTTGTCGCTATATCAGCACCTCGATGAAGCAGGGCGTGTTGTTGTTTAACATGCATCATATTGCTTCCGATGGTTGGTCGATGGGGATATTGGTTAAAGAGTTTGTGAGCTTGTATCAGGCTTATTGCCAAGGCCGGACTAACCCGCTACCGGCGCTGGAGATTCAGTATGCCGATTATGCGGTCTGGCAGCGCAGCCCAGAGAGAGAAGCTCAGTTAGCGGCAGGGTTAGCATATTGGCAGCAACAGTTGTCGGATTTACCTCCGGTACACGGGTTGCCTCTGGATTACGCGCGACCAACCAATCAAACCAGTCATGGCGGCAGTGATGAATTTAGACTGGACAACGCGGTTAGCAAAGGGTTGCAGCAACTGGCGCTGGCACAGGGTTGCACGCTTTTTATGGTATTGCATGCGGCGTTTACGGTACTGCTCGGTCGCCACAGCGGGCAACGGGATATTGTGGTAGGAACTCCGGTAGCTAACCGTTTGCAGATATCATTAACGCCGTTGATAGGCTGCTTTATGAATACGCTGGTGTTGCGCAGCGAGTGTGATCTCGAACAATCATTCATCGATTACCTGGGTTCGGTCCGCGAGATAAACCTGACTGCCCAGCGGCATCAAAATGTCCCATTTGAGTTATTAGTGGAGCGATTGCAGCCGGAACGCAGCACCAGTTATTCACCGTTATTCCAAATCATGTTTTCTATGAATACGAATGACCGTGTGGAATTGCAACTGGAAGGGGTAAGTTTGCAGCCGCGGTCAGCACAGACCCGCAATGCGATGTATGAGTTGACGTTAGAAGCCCAGCAAACAGAGGAAGGTCTGACTTTTAGTTTCGAGTACAATACGGATTTGTTTGCAGAGGAGACAATAAAGCGGCTGGCGGCGCGTTTTACGACTTTGCTGATGGGCATAGTGGCCTCTCCGACCGAAAAGCTTGGCGATTTGACGCTGTTGCCGCCGGAAGAGCAGGATTACCTGCTGCACAATTTGAACCAGACCGCAGTAGAGTATGACCGTAGCCAATGCATCCATGAGCGTATAGAAGCATTTGCTGAACGAACGCCGGATGCCATTGCGCTGATCTTTGGCGACCAACAGTTGACTTATGCGCAACTCAATGCCCGCGCTAATCAGTTAGCGCATCAATTAAGAGCTCAGGGCGTTTCAACGGGTGGACGAGTTGCTGTGTTGTTGCACAGGGGCATCGACATGGTTACCGCACTATTGGCCGTGATGAAAGCCGGGGCTGCGTATATTCCGGTTGATCCCAGCTTTCCTGCCGACAGAGTGGGGTATATGCTGAACGATGCGGAGCCACAATGTCTTATAAGTAACCGCGAATGTGCATCACGATTAGTCGGTTTTGCGGAATTAACCTGCTTACTGGATCACCTTGACTTTAGCCAATCACCCACCACAAATATTCCTAAACAGTCGATTGGGTTAGCTGCATCTGCGCTGGCCTACGTGATTTACACCTCGGGCTCTACGGGCAAGCCCAAAGGTGTGATGGTCAGCCACTCTGCGGTTAATAACTTCTTGATCGCAATGCAAGATCACTTGCAGTGCGTGGCACAGGACAATATTTTAGCCATCACGACAATTTCCTTTGATATTGCAGTGTTAGAGCTCTATCTGCCTTGGCTGTCTGGTGCCGCTTGTGTAGTGGCGGCGCCGCCGGATGTGACTGATCCCGCCAGGCTGATTGCACTACTCGAACAACGTAACATTTCGCTGTTACAAGCCACGCCAACGACTTGGAATATGTTGCTTGAATCAGGTTGGCAGGGGCGCTCATCGTTAAAAATGATCAGTGGCGGCGAGGCGTTGCCATTAGCAACAGCAACGGCATTATTGAGCAAAGGCCACGCGCTCTGGAATATGTACGGACCGACGGAAACCACGGTTTGGTCAACCATTGCGAAACTGGATGCACAATTGCTTGAGCAGCAACTTGTTACTATCGGGTTACCGCTAAATAACACCACAATTTATTTACTTGATGAACAATTAAAGCCGGTGCCTTTTGGGGCGGTGGGAGAGTTATACATCGGCGGTGATGGGCTTGCTGAAGGCTATTTTAAACGAGCAGATCTGACTGCTGAGCGATTCATTCACCTGACCTTCTCTGACGGTTTAACCGCTAAGGTTTATAAAACGGGTGATCTTGTCCGTTACACTACCGAGGGTTCACTTGTCTATTTGGGCAGAAATGATTACCAAGTGAAATTACGGGGTCACCGAATTGAACTTGGCGAAATTGAACAGGTGATTAACCTGTTTCCACAGATAACCCGTTCTGTTGTGGTGGCGCTAAACGATCAGCAAACACAACAGTATCTGGCGGGTTATGTGGTCGCCGAGCAACAAATTGATATCGATGCGCTACGTCAACATCTTGAACAGACATTGCCGGCCTATATGTTGCCTCGGGCAATTATTCAGCTCGAAACATTACCACTTACGCTAAATAACAAGATTGATCGCAAAGCGCTTCCGGCACCGCAAGACAGTGATATTGCGGTTAAAGCCAGTACGCCACCTATCGGTGAGACAGAAGCAGCACTAGCAGCTATTTGGTGCGAAATGCTAGGTATTGAGCAAATAGGCCGGGATGACAACTTTTTTATGGCTGGAGGTCACTCATTAATTGCGACTAAGGTGATCACAAAGATTAATGAGCAGTTTCAATGCTGTTTACAGGTAAGAGATATCTTTGAAGCTGCAACAGTGGCCTTACTTGCCGAGAGAGTGCCTTATGCCGCGTCGGATAAGTGTTATCAAACAATTCCTATTATTGAAAGCAAGACAAATTTATTACCGCAATCTTATGCTCAACAGCGGATCTGGTTTATCGAGCAGTTTGGCGGTGATAGCACCGCCTATAACATGGTGTCAACCTATACGGTAAGTGGTCAATTTGAACTGGCGGCAGCAAATCTGGCCCTGCAAACCATCATAGATCGGCACGAAGTACTGCGTACTGTTTACCACAGCGATGAAAATGGAATCTGGCAGATTATCAAGCCGGAGTGGTCGTTTGAGATAGCTCAATCGGATATCAGTGACATAGGCAAAGCTGAGCAAGAAGCGTGGATTGAACAGGCCATTCAGCATGAAATGGCCTACCGATTTGACTTGGCACAAGATGTGATGGTGCGTTGTCACTACATCAGCACCTCGATGGAGCAAGGTGTGCTGTTATTTAACATGCATCATATCGCTTCTGATGGCTGGTCAATGGGGGTACTGGTTAAGGAATTGACGAGTTTGTACCGGGCTTATCGTCAAGGTCGGGCTAACCCGTTACCGGCGCTGGAGATTCAGTATGCCGATTATGCGGTTTGGCAGCGCAGCCCAGAGGGAGAAGCTCAATTAGCGGCAGGGTTAGCATATTGGCAGCAACAGTTGTCGGATTTACCCCCGGTACACGGGTTGCCTCTGGATTACGGGCGACCAGCCAACCAGACCAGTCATGGCCGCAGTTATGAATTTAGCTTGGACCATGAGGTTAGCAAAGGGTTGCAGCAACTGGCGCTGACACAGGGCTGCACGCTTTTTATGGTATTGCATGCGGCGTTTACGGTACTGCTCAGTCGTCACAGCGGGCAACGAGATATTGTGGTAGGAACCCCGATAGCTAACCGTTTGCAGACATCATTAACGCCGTTGATCGGCTGTTTTATCAATACGCTGGTATTGCGCAGCGAGTGTGAGCTGGAACAATCGTTTATCGATTACCTGAGATCGGTCCGGGAGGTAAACCTGTCTGCCCAGCGGCATCAAAATGTCCCGTTTGAATTATTAGTGGAACGGTTGCAGCCGGAACGCAGCACCAGTTATTCACCGTTGTTCCAAATCATGTTTTCTATGAATACGAATGACAGTGTGGTGCTGCAATTGGAAGAGGTCAGTTTGTGTCCGAGGCCGGAACAGACCCGCAATGCGATGTATGAATTGACACTGGATGCCAGCCAGACAGAGGAAGGTCTGACGTTTAATTTCGAGTACAACACGGATTTGTTTGCAGAGGAGACAATAAAGCGGCTGGTGGTACGTTTTACCACCTTGTTGATGAGCATAGTGGTTTCTCCGTCCGAAAAGCTTGGCAATTTGGATCTGTTGCCGCCGGAAGAGCAGGATTACCTGCTGCACAGCTTGAACCAGACAACAGTAGAGTATGACCGTAGTCAATGTATCCATGAGCGGATAGAAGCGTTTGCTGAACAAACGCCGGATGCCATTGCGTTGGTCTTTGGTGACCAACAGTTGACTTATGCGCAACTTAATGCCAAAGCCAATCAGTTGGCACATTATTTGGTTGTTCAGGGCACCAAACCGGATTCAATGATTGCGATATGTATTGAACGAAGTATTGACATGATTGTGTCGGTACTTGCCATCTTGAAATCGGGTAGTGCTTATTTACCGCTCGATCCTGCCTATCCGCAAGAAAGGCTTGCTTATATTATTGATGATGCACAACCTTTGATGGTAATAACCAACAGCCATAACCAGAAATTATTGCCTGAAAATAGTCCATTTAGCATTGATGTGACGACAACCTCGTTTGCCGAACTTCCAACCGATAATATTCCCGCCGTTGAGTTGGGTTTGTGTTCTAGCCACTTGGCCTATGTTCTCTATACCTCGGGTTCTACGGGCATGCCGAAAGGTGTGATGATTGAACATCAGGCATTGGTGAATCTGGTGGTGGGGCTTGCAGATGCCTATCTTTATTCAAAGCAGGATCGGGTATTGCAATTTGCCGCGCTCAGTTTTGATATGTCTATCGAAGAGATATTTGGTGCTCTTGGTAATGGCAGTACTTTAGTCTTACGTGGTGAAGATTGGTTGATGGATGTCGCCACTTTCTGGCAAAGGTGCCGGGAATACCAGATCAGCGCGGTGAATTTGCCAACCACGTTCTGGCACGAAGTGGTCAGTGAAGAGACGGTGTTGGTACCGGAGCATATTCGCCAAATCAGTGTCGGAGGCGAGCAGATTAAGCCGGATAAAGTGGTTGCATGGCACCGGCGCCTGGGGCATTTACCCCGTTTAGTCAATGCTTATGGGCCAACCGAATACACGGTCAATACTTGCATTGCCTCCGATTTTCAGGGAGACACCCTCAGTATTGGGCGCCCAATTCAAAATACGGCCATCTTCTTGTTGGACAAAAACCAGCAGCTTGTGCCTTTTGGTGCTGTTGGGGAAATTTGTGTCGCGGGTGACGGCGTGGCGCGGGGTTATATCAACAAAGAGCAATTAACCCGTGAACGATTTATTGATAATCCTTTTGTAGGCCGCTATCCAAAGCTCTATCGAACCGGCGACTTAGGACGTTACTCACTGGCCGGGGATATTCAATATTACGGGCGTGATGACCATCAGGTTAAGATCCGTGGATTCCGCATTGAGTTAGGGGAGATAGAAACAAGGTTGCGCAACCTGCCGACAATTCGTGATGCAGTTGTCATTGCTCGGGAGGATGAACCGGCTCACAAGTATCTGGCGGCCTATATCACCCTTGATGGTCAGCAGAAAGTTGCTGAGATTCGACACCTATTAAGTCAGCAATTACCGAGCTATATGGTCCCCGCCGCCTTTGTGGTGCTAGAGGAGATACCGCTTACCGCCAACCGTAAAGTGGATCGTAAAGCGCTCCCTAAACCAGATTTTGTTGCTCAGGGGGAAATTGAATATATCGCTCCGACCACTGAACAGGAGATATTGCTAGCTGAAATTTGGCGAACACTGTTTGGATTGGCGCAAGTTAGTGCTGTCGCCAATTTCTTTGAGTTGGGTGGACACTCGTTGTTGAGCATGAAGATGCTATCCCATCTTAAAAAGCAGGGTTATCGATTGGATATTCGGGCCTTGTTTGAGCACCCGAAATTGCGGGATATGGCGAAACAACTTTACAATCCACTACAGGCAATCGAGCAGGAATCACCATCGTTAACAGCCCATGAAGCACTGGAAAGTAGGGTTTCCCTGTCGGAAACTGAGCGGGCCTTGATCGTATCTCAGTCGCCGGGAGGTGAGCAGAATATTGTTGGCATTTATCCTTTGGCGCCATTACAGGAAGGGATCTTATTCCATCACATGATGTGCGGGCAATCTGACCTTTATGTGACGCCGATGCTGTATTCATTTCCGTCAAACACCGAGATGGAAGGCTTTATTAGCGCATTGGATAAAATAGTACAGCGGCATGATGCGCTGCGAACCGGCATTTTTTGGAGAGGCATTGATGAACCGGTGCAGGTTGTCTACAAAGCGGCGCCATTACCGGTGGTTGACATCGATTTGAGGGATGATGTTGATATCCAGCAGCAGTTAGCGCAGTTTATGGAACCGTCACAACAATGGATGGATGTTACTCAGGCACCGTTGGTCAGAGTAACCCGGTTTATCGACCGTCAGCAAAAACAGTTCTATGTTATGGTGCAGGAGCATCACCTGATAAGTGATCATGTGTCATTGGAGATTATTCAAGAAGAGTTGCTGGTTATCTTGGCAGGTGATGAAAAGTCACTGCCAGAGGCGTTGAGTTATCGGGATTTTGTCTTAAACGCGATCAGCAAAACCGATACCAAAGCGGCGCAGCAGTTTTTTACCGAGCAGTTGGCTGGGGTTGATGAAATCACAGCGCCTTTTGGGATCACAAGTGGAATGGTTGACAATAACTTATTCACTGAAATCCAAGTTGGCTTGCCTGCCGATTTATCCGCGCAGATTCGTCGCTCTTCTTCTGCATGGCGGATAAGCCCGGCGCTCATTTTTCACATGGCATGGGCATTGGTTCTGGCAAAAACCAGCGGCACTAAAGATGTCATATTCGGTACTGTATTATCTGGTCGCTTGCAGGGTGTTGATAATGTTGAGCGAGTCGTTGGTTTATTCGTTAATACCTTGCCACTGCGTGTTGATTTGAGTCAGTTGAGCGTTGCTCAGTTAATGCAGGAAATGCAACAGAAACTGGCTAGCTTACTGCAATTCGAGCAAGTCCCGACGGCGATTGCTGAACAGTGTAGCAAATTGGCCGGTTCTAGCCGTTTATTCGACAGTATTTTGAATTACCGTCACTCCGAAGTGAGTGGCGAGACCAGTGAGCTTAACCAGCTTTGGCAAAAAACCGGCATTGAATTAGTTGATGTAAAAGAACGTACCAATTACCCGATGACCCTATCCATTGACGATTTTGGTGATGATTTTGCTGTTGCAGCCCAAATCGACAGTCGATTTGATGCTGAACGCTTGGTGGCGTATCTCATCAACGCTAGCAGGCAACTTGTTGCTGCTTTACAAAGTCAGGAACAGGTTGCCGCATTGTCACTCGACATCCTTGATGCTGAGGAGCGGGCGTTCCTGCTGTATTCATTAAATCAAACGGTATTCCCGTATGACAACTCACAAACTCTGATTGATAGATTCGAAGCCCAAGTTAAGGCGACGCCTGATGAGATTGCGTTGAATTTTGCTGGCGAGACGATGACGTATCGTGAGTTAAATCAGCGAACCAATCAACTCGCGCAGTATCTCCTGAACCGTGGGGCGAAAGTGAATACTCCCGTCGTGATGTTTATTGAACGCTCCTTTGAGATGGTCATCACTGTTATCGCCATCTTAAAAACGGGTGCCGGTTATGTGCCGCTGGATACCTCATTACCGACAGAACGCTTAAACATCATTCTTGGTGATCTGTCTGATGAGATCTTAGTAACGACCTGCGCCTTGAATGACAGGATTGCGGTAAAACGCCAGAAAATAGTGTTATTGGATGACCCTTCCACAGCAGAGATATTGGGTGCCCAACCAACCAGCAATTTGGCAATCGAATATTCTCTGGATAACCTTGGTTACGTGCTCTATACCTCAGGTTCAACGGGTAAGCCTAAGGCGATTGAAATGCCGCAGCGGGCGCTGAGCAATTTATTACAAGGTATCAGCCAGCTTGAGCCAGCGCTTGCGGGGCCGAACCGTTGGTTACAATTCTCATCAATTGGTTTTGATCTCAGTTTTGAAGACATCTTCATGCCGCTGTTGTCCGGGGGTTCCGTACAGCTTATTGATAAATTGACTCAGTTGGATATTCGGCTGCTCGCGAAGCAGATCCAGCAGTCGCAACTTCAAGTTCTGAACTTACCTTATGCCGTATTACAGAATCTGGCTGAATATAGTGGTGTCAATGGGCTACAGTTTCCCGAATTAAGGGTGATTGTGTCGAGCGCTGAAAGGCTCAAAATTACGGCGGCCATCAGACAGTTTTTCACGACACATCGTCACTGTAAGTTAGTGAACCACTATGGCCCGGCGGAAACTCATGTCGTAACGTCTAAAACATTACAGGGAGAACCTGCTTCATGGCCGGATTTGCCGACGATTGGCCGATCATTGTCCAACGTGGCCGGTTATATTTTGGATGAGTATTTACAGCCTGTTCCGATGGGCGCCATCGGCGAGCTGTATTTAGCAGGGGACTGTTTATCAAGAGGCTATTATCAGCAGCCCCAGCTTACCGCAGAACGTTATCTTGATTGCGATTGGGTTTTTGGGAAACGAGTATATCGAACCGGGGACTTAGCCAGTTTTCATCGAAACGGTGAAATCAACTACTTTGGCCGCAATGACCATCTGGTCAAGATCCGTGGGTTCAGAATTGAGCTCGGTGACATTGAAGCCCAATTGAGTAAGTTCGATGGAATAACCGGAACCGTAGTCATTGCTATTGATACAGAAGCCGGTGATAAGCAGCTTATCGCTTATTTTATCGCGGCTAACCCGTTGGATTTATCCGAAATTAAAACCTATTTATCGGTTAACTTACCTGATTACATGTTGCCATCCGCGTATGTGCAGATGGCGGCTTTTCCGCTGAATACCAATGGCAAAGTGGATCGCAGCCGACTTCCACAACCTGAAGCAGATAACTTTGTAAAAGCCAAATACATCGCGCCGGTGACTGAACTGGAACAAAGCGTTGCGAAAATTTGGCAGGGATTGTTGCAACAAGACAGGGTAAGCATGGCCGACAGCTTTTTTGATTTAGGTGGTCATTCTTTATTAGCGATGAAGCTAATTTCTCGAATTGAACAGGCATTTTCCGTTGGCGTACCGATTGCGATCGTGTTTGAGCGATCAAAATTAGAGCAGTTATGTGATTGGCTTGAAAAAGAAATGGTTATTCAACGTAACAAGTCAATTGGGGCTGTAGTGGAAGAATATGAGGTAACCGAGTGGTGATTATGAACCTAAAAGGCTTTATTGATAGATTGTCCGAGCAGGAAGTGCGTCTTTTTGTTGAAAATGGGACGTTAAAATCTCAGTCTGCTCTGGGTGCCATTACACCTGAACAGGGAAAATTTATTAAACAAAACAAACAAGCAATTATTGATTTTCTCTCTCATACAGAGGTAGAGGGGCAACAGAAGTTTTCGTTATTACAACGTCGGCACCTTACCAAGGCACCGTTATCCTTTGCTCAGCGCCGTTTTTGGCTGGTCGAACAGGTTTCTACCATTGAACGTCAGTATAAGATTTCAACCGCGTTCAATTTATATGGTCAATTTTCCTTGGAAGCCGCGAGTCAGGCGATAGATGCCATTCTTAAGCGACATGAAATTTTACGAACGGTTTATCAGGAATCACAGGGCATGCCCGCACAAGTCGTGTTGAACGACTATGTTTTCCAAATTGACAAAGACACCCTTGCCGATGGTGTTGACCAACAGCAACACATAGAAGATTGGCTGGAGGGGCAGAGACAGAGAAGGTTTGACTTAAGTAGAGATTTACCGCTAAGAGTGGCTTATTTGGCCTCTGGTCTAAAATCAGAGACATCTGATAAGCCGTTGACCGGCGTATTGTTTTTTGATTTGCACCATATTGCTGCTGATGGCTGGTCTCTGGCGATATTGGTTGATGAATTTACCCTGCTTTATCAGCAAATTGTTCATGGTAAACCCGCTTTGCTGACTGAGCTTGAATTGCAATATTCGGATTATGCCTACTGGCAGAATCAAGCTGAAACTCAGCAACTGTTTGACGAGCAGTTGCAATATTGGCAACAACAGCTAGTTAACTTGCCATTGGTTCATGAATTGCCGTTGGATTATGCGCGCCCGCAAAAATTGGATATGCGTAGCGCAATATACACACAAAAGATCTCAACGGAGACGGTGAGTAAACTCAAGCGATTAGCGGTGGATGCAAATGCCACGTTATTCATGCTGTTGCATACCGCTTTTGCGGTGATGCTGGCTCGCTACAGTGATAACCCGGATGTGGTTATTGGGACACCTATTACAAGTCGGCCGGTACAGAAACTGGAGTCGCTGATTGGCTGTTTCCTCAATACGCTCGTATTGCGTTTGGATTGTACACCGACGCTGACATTCAATGCGTTGTTGAAGAGTGCAAGGCAGGTGCACCTTGATGCACAGAGCAATCAAGCCATTCCATTCGAATTATTAGTCGAGAAGTTGCTGGCTGAGCAAAGCACCGCGTTTACTCCCTTATTCCAAGTGCTTTTTTCAATGCAAAATTATGAATCTCAACAGCTAGAACTTGCTGATGTTGAATTTGAAGAGGTTATGGAACAAAGGGGACAAACGCAGTTTGATTTGACCTTAACCGCAGCAGAAGATCAGGACGGACTGTCGCTGATTTTTGAGTTTAATCAAGGGCTCTTTAATTCGGACACCATCGCCCGTTTTGCTGAAAATATGCAGTTGTTGTTGGCGCATATTGCGGTCAACGGTGATAGGCCAATTAATCAATTGGCGATCATCAGTGAGCAGGAACAAGCTGTGTTGGACAAATCTCATCAATCAGCCTGGCAACTGCCTGAGGAGCAACCTTTTGTGCATCGGCTTATTCAACAGCGGGCGGCTGAGTATCCTGAGCGAGTAGCCATTCGCTATCAGGAACAAAGCCTCAGTTTTGCTGAACTTGATGCAAGGGCTAATCAGATCGCTCAATTATTATTGACTAAAGGTGCCGACAACAACCCGTTGGTTGCTATTTTGATGGAGCCTGGCATTGACTTTGTTGTCAGCATGCTAGCGATATTGAAAGCAGGGTGTGCTTATTTGCCATTAGATCCCACTTATTCTGTAGCGCGGTTAAGTTTTATCTTGGCTGACAGCCATGTTGGTTTAGTTATCGTCGATAACAAGAGTATCAATAAGGTCGATTTACCAACGGATAGCGTTTGCACTATCTTGCTTGATGAGACTGAAATTGTCGCCCAGTCCCGTACTGAACCGATGTTGACCTCAAGTGTGACAGCGGATTCCCTTGCTTATGTCATTTATACCTCGGGTTCAACGGGAAATCCTAAAGGGGTGATGATCCCGCATGGGGCGTTGAGCGCATCCACTGCTGGGCGGTTTAATTCATACTCGATAGTACCGGAGACATTTTTACTGGTTTCCTCCTTTGCTTTCGATTCATCGATTCCAGCGATATATTGGGGGCTTGGCAGCGGTGCAACGTTGCATTTAATGGCCCCTCAAGATGCGAAAGATGCATCGTATGTGGCGAAGCTGATAGACAGTCAACAAATTAGCCACGTTCTTTTTATTCCCAGTTTCTACGATGCTGTTCTTGATTACCTTGTCGGACATTCACTACGTAAAGTGATTTGCGCCGGCGAAAATTTGTCGGATAACGTAAAGACAAAACATTTCCAGTGTCAGCCTCAGGCAACGCTTGTCAACGAATATGGGCCAACGGAAACCACGGTATGGTCTTCGCTGAAAATCTTTGAAAAGGCGACTGAGCCAGTCACGATTGGTCGTCCCGCTCCCCATGTGTCACTTTCTGTGTTGGCAAAAGATCGCTCCCAATGTCCGGTCGGCGTAGTGGGAGAACTGTATGTCGGTGGTGTCGGATTAGCAAAAGGGTATTTGAACCGCCCGGAACTGACGGCTGAACGTTTTATTGATCATTTGGATTCTAAAGGTAACCGCGAACGGCTATATCGCACCGGTGATTTAGTGAAGGTGTTGCCATCAGGCGAAATTGCCTACATTGGCCGAAATGATTTCCAAGTGAAATTGCGCGGTTTTCGTCTCGAATTGGGCGAAATTGAGCACTGTATCCGCACTCATTTTGATGTCGCGGATGCTGTGGTTTGCGTGAGACAGGATGACAAGCAGCGGCAATCCTTGGTGGCCTATTTGGTGGCTCCGTCGCTGCTCGACATACGAGAACAGCGCGATAAAGTCGAGCGCATCTTACCGGAGTTTATGTGGCCCAGCTTCTATGTGTTATTGCCGGAAATGCCGCTGACTGAGAATGGCAAAGTTAATCGTAGAGCCCTGCCTGCGCCAGGCATGGAAAATATTGCTAAAGAGCCTTTTACATCACCAGAAACGGCAACTGAAAAGCAGTTAGCTGGCTTGTTCCATAGAGAGCTTGGGTTGACGCCCATCAATATTGAGGCCCGGTTTGTACAGCTCGGCATTCACTCACTGCAATTTGTCAAACTCGGCAGTGCCATCAGTGAAGAATTGAAGATCGAACTGTCCGTGAAGGATTTTTATGTCTATGACACGTTGTTTGCTTTAGCACAGTATGTTGAGCAGCAGCTTGCCGAACGACAGAAACAGATTGGGGGAGAAAGGGAGGTTGTTGAACTGTGAATATCGCCGCATTTTTAGCTGACTTAAAACAGCAAGACATTATGGTATACCTTGAATCTGACTCGCTTAAGCTGAACGCGCCTAAAGGCGCGGTATCGCAGGATATGCTGACTGAGTTGAGAACGCATAAGGTAGAAATTATTGCGTATCTGCAAGGGCAACAATCAAATCCATTACCGATCAAGATCGTCGACAGAGGGCTGACTCGATTACCTCTCTCTTTTGCACAACAACGCCTGTGGTTCATCGACCAGCTCTTTGGCAGCAGCGAACATTACAATATGGCGACCGTGTTGGAAGTGAGTGGTGCATTCGATTTAACGATGGCTGAAAAAGTCATGCAACGAATTGTTGAACGCCATGAAGTGTTGCGTTCAGTTTATCGAGAAGGGCAGGGCGAAGTATGGCAAGAGATTCAGACAAATGTTAAGGCAAAAATCAATGTTCGGCACTTGACATGTGAACCTGCCGAACTGAAAGCGATATTTTATCAGTATGTTTCTGCTCCGTTTGACTTACAAAAAGATCTCATGGTCCGGATCGACTTTTTTACCACGGATATTCAGCGGCAATTCCTTATCATCAATTTGCACCATATTGCGGGAGACGGATTATCTTTCTCGCTATTGATGGAAGAATTTGTCGCCCATTATCAAGCGATTAAGCAAAATCTGCCGGAATCCTTGCCGGAATTGTCCGTACAATATGCAGATTATGCTTACACTCAGCAGTCATGGATTGCAGACGGGGTGTTTGATGCGCAACTTGATTATTGGCAACAAAAATTAGCGGATATACCGCAAGTTCACCAATTTCCATTAGATTTTCAGCGGCCGGTGAAACAGACCAACAATGGTGTTAAGGTGCGATTCCGATTGGAGCGGCAATCTTCGGCGATGTTGCGTAAACATGCAGGCAATGCCGGTGCGACCCTGTTTATGTTATTGCACGCCGCATTCTCAGTATTTATTGCTCGCTACAGCCGGCAAACGGATATTGTCATTGGTACGCCGGCCACCAACCGTAAACAGAAAGAGTTACAGCCACTGATTGGGTTGTTTGTCAATACGCTGGTGTTGAGAACCGAATATCAGGGCAAGATTGATTTCATGCAGTTTATGCAGCATGTAAAGCAAGTCAACATTGAAGCACAAATGAATCAGGATTTGCCGTTTGATGTTCTCGTGGAGAAATTGGCGGTGAGTCGGAGCATCGCTTATTCACCTATATTCCAGTTCCTGTTCTCAATGGATACGACCGAGGCCGGTGAATCGCGACTGGATGACGTGGTGTTTTCGCCGGTATCTTCGGGTGAAGCATTCTCTAAATTTGATTTGGAACTCGATGCGATTGATGACAATGACACGATTCTGTTTGAAGTGGTATACAACAGTAGCCTATTTCATGAAGACACGATTGCAAGGTTACTCAAATCGTTTGCAGTCTTGTTGATTGATATCGCCGAAAATCCTTATAAAACATTAGACTCTTTAGCGTTGTTAAATGAAGACGAAAAGCGCCGATTAGGGCAACAACTGGCGATACCGTCTTCTATTGCAACAACGACAGAATCTGTGCAATGTCGGTTTGAGCGTCAGGCAGCACAAAGATCCGATGCGACTGCTTTGGTATGGCAGGTTGCAGGCGAAACGCAAACCCTGACATATCGCGAATTAAACCAGCGGGCTAACCGATTGGCGCATCACCTAATCGAAAAGGGGGTTAGGCCGGGCAATATTGTCGCGTTATGTTTACCTCGTTCCCCTGAGATGATTGTCAGTATGTTGGCTGTACTGAAAGCAGGCGCTGCTTACACCCCTATTGATGTTGACAATCCTCAATCCCGAATTAATCACATTATTGCGGATTGCCGGCCGGCAGTCGTATTGACCAACAACAGATATGCAGACAAGTTTGCTGAACTGAATGTCATTGTTGAGCGGTTAACTGCGGAAGTGGAACAGTTTTCAGGGGCTGCATCGGATAATCCGAATATCAACCATCGCTTGGATGAACTTGCCTACGTCATGTATACCTCTGGATCGACGGGCAAACCTAAAGGGGTCATGGTAGAGCATACGCAGTTGAGCCATTTTGTGGCGGCAGCATTGGCAATGTATGCCGTTAAACCTGACGACAACATATTACAGTTCTCCTCATTTGCGTTTGATATTTCCATTGAAGAGTGTTTTGTCACCCTAAGCGCAGGGGCCACTTTGGTATTGAGGAACGATGATTGGCTCGACAGCGCTGACCTATTTTGGCAACAGTGTGGTCAGCACAATATCACCGTAATGAGTTTACCCACCGCATTTTGGCATCAGGTGAGTAGTGGCGACGCTTTAGTGCCTGACACGCTACGGTTGGTTATCGTTGGCGGTGAAGCCATTAATGCTGAAATTGTCAGACATTGGTTCGCATCAGCAAACCGTCCTCCGGTGATGAATACCTACGGGCCGACCGAAACAACCGTCTTGGCGAGTTACTACTTGATTGAATCCGCGTTGCAGATTGAGCAATCGGTGCCTATTGGCAAGGTATGTGGTCATGTTAAAGCCTATATTGTTGATGAGTGTTTGAATCTAGTGCCACAAGGCGTCATTGGTGAATTAGTTGTTGGTGGTAAAGGTGTTTCCCGCGGTTACTTAAACAGACCTGAAGAGCAGCAGAGAAGTTTCATCCAGGTTGCTTTTTTCGACGGTGAGATTGAACGACTTTACCGAACCGGCGATCTGGTGAGGTTTAATGTTCATGGTGAGCTTGAATATATCGGGCGCAAGGATAGCCAGATAAAAATTCGGGGTTTCCGCATTGAGCCGGGTGAGATTGAGAACCAACTTATTGCGATTGATGGGGTGAGGCAGGCCGTTGTCACCGCTGCTGAGCTTAACGGCAATAAACAACTGGTTGCATATTACGTTGCGGATACGCCGCTGGAGCTAGGCACATTGAGGGAACAAATAAGCCAAACCTTGCCGGAATATATGGTCCCCAATGCCTTTATTGCGCTAGCCGATATTCCAATGACGGTAAACGGAAAAGTTGACTACAACGCGTTGCTGAGTGTGGAGACGCAAGAGCCGTTACCGGAGAACGACAGTGTCCCGCAAGGGGAGCTGGAGGAACAACTGGCTGATATGTGGCAGCAGTTGTTAGGCCATCCTAAAGTGAGCCGTACCGATAACTTTTTCAAGCTAGGGGGACATTCCCTGTTGGCGATTAAGTTGGTATCGGAGATCCAGAAAACCTTGGCCGTATCGATCTCTGTTCGGGGCGTCTTTGAAAGCCAAACCTTGGCGGAACTGGCGCAATTGATCGCTGAACAACAAAGAGCAACTAGCGGCAATGCAGCGATAGCGCCAATTACGCCTGTCGCTGAAATGGCGCGGCTTCCGTTGTCGTTTTCCCAGCAACGGCTTTGGTTTATTGACCAGTTAGATGGGCAAACGCCTCAATATAATATGCCGCTGGCATTAACCATCAAAGGGGACTTCAATCTCGCTATCGCTGAACGTGCGATAAACATGATTGTCCAACGCCACCAAGTGCTGCGAACGGTCTATCGGCATGATACCGCCGGTGCATGGCAGGAAGTGTTGGACAAGGTAACCGTGAAGATTGACCGTATTGACTATCAAATCCTTGGGGAAAAAAGTTGTCAGCAGCAGGTGCAAGAATTTATTCAGCAGCACGCGGAGCGGGCATTTGATTTAGCTAACGATGTCATGCTGCGAGCGGCCTATCTAAAGATAGCCGAAGATCAGTGTGTTATGGTCTTCAACATGCACCATATCGCATCAGATGGTTGGTCAATCAAAGTGCTTGCTGATGAGTTTATCGACATATACCGCCAACTGCTTAAAGGCAGTCAGCAACCGGCTTTGCCATCGCTACCCATTCAATATAAAGATTATGCGGTCTGGCAACGGCAACAACTACAGGGTGAAACGTTACAAACGGATCTTAACTACTGGCTAACTCAGCTTCATGAATTGCCACCTGTACATGACTTACCGTTGGATTACCCGCGTCCATTACAACTTGGCAGCCGTGGCGGGCTATTTGAATTTAGTGCCGATAACTCTCTGTTAATTGGGCTCAAATCGCTTGCCGGTCAACATAATACGAGCCTGTTTGTGGTATTGCATGCGGCATTTACCCTGTTACTTGCCCGTCATGGACAAAGCCAGGATATTGTCATCGGGACGCCGGTTGCGAATCGTTTGCAGGCGGAAGTTGAGCCACTTATCGGCTTTTTCGTCAATATGCTGGTGCTGCGCACCCAATACCAAGCCGATCTCACGTTTGCTGAATATCTGTCACATATTCGCCGGGTTAATATTGATGCTCAAGCGCATCAGTTACTGCCGTTTGAATTGTTGGTTGAAAAAATGCAGCCGGAGCGGAGTACAAGTTATTCGCCGCTATTCCAAATCGTATTCTCGATGGATACCAATGAATCCAAGGTATTGCAATTGAGCGACGTCGAATTTGAGTACCTTGATAGCGAACATGTCACGGCCCAGTTCGATTTGACCTTAGATGCCAGTGAAAGTGAGAACGGTCTTGATTTTAGTTTTGAATACAACTGTGAACTGTTTGAACGGTCAACAATAACCCGATTCAGCCAACGGTTCCTGACTTTACTGTCTGCATTAGTGAGTGAGCAATATCAAACGGCTCCTTTGACGAAACTGCCGGTGTTAACTGAGCAGGAAAGACAATATCTGTTGGTCGATATTAATGACAATTGGCAGCCTTATCCTACTGATAAGTGCATTCATCAATTGTTTGAAGAGCAGGTAGAACGGAGTCCAGAACAAACAGCGGTTATTGACGGCGATCTGCATCTCACTTATCGGCAAGTGAACGCTCAGGCTAATCAGGTCGCTCACTTTTTGTTGGACAAAGCTTATACACCAGATTCCTTTATTGCGGTTTGCATGGAGCGTACTGCGGCCTCGGTGATTACCGTACTTGGCATCTTAAAGGCGGGTTTAGCCTATGTGCCATTTGATGCTGATCAGCCATTGCAGCGGATTGAATACATTCTTCAAGATAGTGGTGCGCCATTAGTTGTGGTTGATGATATTCAGTGTTTGCCTACTGAGGTGGCTTCGGCGTACAACGTCTGGAGATTGGATGAAATATTAAGCCGGTCACGGATTGAGACCCATATTGCGGCGACGCAGCGTCATTCAACCGCGACCAATTTGGCTTACATGACTTACACCTCAGGAACAACGGGTCATCCCAAGGGCGTGATGGTTGAGCACACGGCGATGATTGCGCGTTTGTATGGTTGGGATGCGGTATTTGGCTTATTCCAGAAGCCACCAACCGTATTGCAAATGGCGGGTTTGGCTGTGGATATTTTTCTGGGTGATATCGTTAAGAGCTTGACCACCGGTGGCCGCTTGGTGATTTGCCGCAAGTCGGATTTAATTACCACAGAAGCTTTGTATCAGCTTATCGAACAACAACACGTGACGTTTGGTGACTTTGTGCCGGTCATTCTGAGAAATTTACTCGATTATGCTGAACAAAACAGGGTTCGATTGAATTCACTGCGCCATATATTAGTGGGTTCCGAAGCTTGGTATGGTCGTGATTTGAACCGATTGCAAAAGCTGATGCATACCGATGCCCGTTGTTTCAATATTTATGGGCAAACAGAATCAGTGATTGATGCCAGTTACGGTGATGTGACGCATCTCTCCTTGCCTGACGATGCCTATGTTCCCATCGGTACGCCGTTTGCCAATACCTACATTTATATCCTTGATGCTTATGGCGAGCCTGTGCCTATGGGGGTGGTGGGTGAAATTGCGGTAGGCGGCCCTGGTTTGGCAAGAGGTTACAACCGCAATAGCGAATTAACGCAACAAAAATTTGTTAAAGACAACCTTTCTGGTCGTTGTGGTTACATTTATCACACGGGTGATCAAGCGAGATTAAAATCTGATGGAACGCTGGCGTTTTTAGGGCGTAATGATGATCAAATAAAACTGCGTGGATTCCGTATTGAACTGGCTGAAATTGAGGCCAAACTTCGTGCATTGCCTGATGTGCAGAATGCTATTGCCGTGGTGCGGGAAATTGAGCCGGGCAATAAACAAATTATTGCTTATCTCCAAACGCCACAACCGTTATTGGTTGAACAGATCAGAGAACAGCTACGGCATCAATTACCTCATTACATGATCCCCAGTGCATTTGTCTGTCTGAATGCTTTCCCGGTGACGATTACCGGAAAAGTGGATAAAGAAAAACTCCCTGCACCGGAAGCCAGCGCTTTTACCAGTACTGAATATGTTGCGCCACAAAATGATGTTGAAAGAACATTAGCGTCTATTTTTGCCGTTGTTTTGAAGCAGGAGAAAGTGAGTCGTTACGATAATTTCTTTGCTTTGGGTGGTGACTCAATATTAATTGTGCGTGTTGTTGCAATGGCTAAACAGGCGGGTTTGGCACTCAGTGTAAAAGATATTTTAGCCTATCAAAGTATTGATGAAATAACGCAGCAGTTACCTGATTTAAACCACAAAAATGTCTCTTCTAAAGAGACTTATCACGCATTTTCATTACTCACTGATGACGAACGGGCGGCATTAAAGGAGCCCTCCGCATTGGATGATGCATATTCATTGTCGAGTTTGCAAATGGGGTCTATTTATCATCAGCTAAAAGATGAAAGTTACCACATTGTAGAACATTACTCGATTGATGCCGTATGGAGTGAACAAGCGTTTCGTCAAGCATTTAATGCCATAGTACAACGCCATGAGTTATTGCGTGCGACATACAACTTCGAATTAGGCAGAGCATTGCAATATATTCATAAAACGATTGCTTTGCCGGTTACGCTTAATGATTATCGCCACCTTTCCGCGCAGGAATTTGAGCATCAATTAGTGCACTGTTTAGAACAGGAAAATAGCCACTTTTTCGCTGAAAATGAATTAATGTGGCGAGTTCATGTATTTATTGATGCGAATAATACATTTGCGCTGGTTTTGTCCCATCAACATGCCATTCTTGATGGTTGGAGTGTCTCCAACCTAAAAGTTGAGTTTATGGAAAACTATTTATCGCTGTTGTCTGGCGGTTCTATTCCACCAAGAGCCGACTTACCGCATTACGGTGAATACATTGCTGAAGAACTGGCTGCGATTGATGATCCTGAACACAAAGCCTATTGGCAGCACATCGCCAACGCGGCGGTACTCCCTGACTGGACCGGAAAAGGGTCAACACAACATTATGCTGCTCGCCTTGAACTATCTTATTTACAAGACGATTTGCAACAACTTGCGACGCACTTAAAAGTACCGGTGCGCACCTTGCTGTTGGCGGTACATGTTTATGTCTTGGCGAAAATCAATGGCACTGATTCCATAACCAGTTCGGTGGTAAGCCACGGCAGACTTGAAGTGGAGGGCGCTGAATCTTGTCTTGGATTATTCTTAAATACGCCGCCGGTTAATGCCGATATCCATCAACAAACTTGGGCGTCGTTGATTCAGCAATTAACCGAATATAGCACGGCAAGCTGGCCTTATCGGCATTATCCGGTTGCTATGATGCAAGAAGAATTCAAGTGTGATTACTCTGGCGCTTTGTTTAACTATGTCGATTTTCATGTGTCTGATGAGTTACAGACAACTCAAGATGTTGAGCTTGAGCAGGCTGATGATCATGAATATGAACGAGTTGATTATGGTTATGATTTTGTTTGCCATCATAGTTCCGCTAATCGTTTTCTGGTTCTGCAATTAGCGTTGACCCAATCGGTGTTTGGAACCCATCAGGCAGCTCAAATATTGGCCTATTATGAAACGGCAATAAAATCGATGTTAGCTTCACAACATCATCGCTTGGGGCATGCGGATTATCTGGCATCAGGTCAAATCCAACACTTGCATCAATTAGCCCATAATGCGTCATCTATTGCGAATGAGTGCCCATCTCTGACGCAATTATTTGCCCGAATTGCGCATCAGATACCTGATGAAGTGGCCTTGTCAGGGCCTTGGGGAAGCATGAATTATGCTCAGTTGGCGTTAGCGGCTGACAAGCTGGCGACACGCCTTATTGCGCGGGGTATCGGGGTAAATGATACGGTGGGTATTTATTTATCAAGTAGTCCCGAGGTGGTCATTAGTGTCTTGGCTATTTTGAAGGTGAACGCAACGTTTGTGCCATTGGCAACCGATTATCCACCAGAACGCATTGCCCATATTATTAATGATGCGGATATTCAGCTTATTGTTTCACAACGTTCTGAAAGCCACACTTTGCCTGTTGATGAACAACGTATTGTTATGGTTGATGAGATTGAATCGGTTGATACTGCGGTTGTGGCACAAGAAGTGGCATTATCAGCGCAAGAGCGTGTTGCTTACATCATGTATACCTCGGGTTCAACGGGTACGCCTAAGGGCATTAAGATCAGTCATCACAATTTACTGAGCTATTATGAGGCGGTTCAACGCTGTTATCCGACAAATTCTGCCCACGCGGTATTGCAAATTGCCAACATTGGTTTTGATATTTTTATCGAAGAATTAATGTTGTCGGTATTTTCCGGTGGTCGTCTGGTTCTGGATAGTCATAAAACAGCGTATAGCGTTAAACAGCTATGTCAGATCATTGATGCACAAAAAGTCACCCTGATTTCAGTGCCCACAGCCTTATGGCATGAGTGGACGTATCAACTAACTGTCGGCGATGTTGAACAACTGGTTGAGCATTTGAAGATATGCATCGTTGGTGGCGAAGCCATGCGAATGGAGTTATTGGCGCTATGGCAACAAAAAACAGACGGAAAGATCCGTTTATTCAACACCTATGGACCGACAGAAACAACCATTGTGGCAACCGCTATCGATGTCACACAACTCGATACCTCAACAAACTCAGTGGTGCCGATAGGACGTCCTTTGGCGCATTGTCAGACCTATGTTTTGGATTCTCTGGGTGGATTGGTACCGCCAGATGTTATAGGTGAACTCTACATTGCGGGTGATGCTTTAAGCTTGGGCTATGTGAATAACCCGGAGCAAAATGCGGCACAGTTTGTTGAAATGGCTATCTTGCCGGAACAAACAGCACGCTTATATAAAACCGGTGATCGTGTTTATTGGAATAACGAGGGGGAACTGGTTTATGTCGGTCGTCTTGATAATCAGGTCAAGATCAGAGGTTTTCGTATCGAAACCCGCGAAATAGAGTCAGCACTGTCAGCGATTGATGGTGTGGCGACAAGTATTGTGCGAGTGACTGTCGATGCAACCGGCGAAAAACAGCTATGTGCCTGGCTGGTGATGCCAGAGGGTGCTGAAACTGAGGCTGTCATCCCCTCGATAAGAGAGCAACTGAAAACCCGATTACCAGAATATATGGTGCCAACCCTATATGCCGTGATAGCTGCTATACCAACCACGGCTAATGGTAAAGTGAATTTTGCTGTCCTACCTGAGCCAAAACCTTGCATTACGCGTGGGTTAGAGCGCGTTGCAGAAACTGAAATTGAAAAACAATTGGTACAACTGTGTGCCGATGCACTGAAATTACCGTTAAGCATGGTGAGTTTAACCGCCTCTTTTATCGAATTGGGCGGGAACTCCTTAACCTTGCTGAGGTTTTTACATCAGATACAACAGACTTTTGCTATAGCGGTAAGCGTTGCCGATATCATGACGGCCAGTGATCTGGCAATACTGGCACTGATAATTGAGCGTAAGCAGTTGCAACAGGCAGAACAAGCCAATCAGGAACATAACGCGGTGGCAGAAGAAGGCTGGTTATGATGATAAAAATAGACGCTGATAAAAAGGTGGAATAATGCGAGTCGTTGATATTATTCGGCAAACTTCGGCTGCGGGAGTGCAGTTATTTGTTGAGCAGGGCAAATTGGGTTTTAAGGTCATGTCAGGTTGTGTTTTTACCCCTGAACTAAAAAACCTGGTGATTGCTAATAAAGCTGACATTATTGCTTTTTTAGCACCAGATGACGCCATTAAATTGGTGTCATTGGGTACTGACCAAACGCCATTATTTTTGGTTCCTGGCGCAGGTGCTCCAGTATCATCTTTTATTGATTTAGCCCGAGAAATAAAAAACGATTTCTGCCTCAAGGTATTTGATGCAACGTCCCTATTCTTGGCAGGGAAAACAGTGACTGTCAAAACATTGGCTGAACGTTATGCGGCATTACTTTTGCAAGCTTATCCTCAAGAGCATTATCGACTGGTGGGTGATTGTGTGGGGGCATGTGTTGCTTTCGAGGTCGCTTTGGCGTTGGAAAACGCAGGAAAAACGGTTGACTTGATAGCACTTGATAGTTTTCTTATCGCCTATGAGCAACAGCCTTATACCCGCGAGGAGATCGATGAAGTGACTGCCGAGTTAGCTCAAGGCATTGAAGGCGAAGCTTTAGAAAGCTTGATTGAAGTTTATAAAAGCTACTCTAAGATGACTTGCAATTATGTACCATCGGCCAGGTTAAAGGGTAAGATGACATTCATTTATTGCGAAACCTCTATACAACTACGGGCAGAAAAAGAGAAAATTATTGCCTCCTTACAAGATTATGTCACCCAACCGATTATTAGTGGCATGGTAAGTGGTGATCATTATTCAGTATTAAAACCGGGTTACGTTGAAGCTCTGGCAGAGGCTATATTGCTACAACGTTACCGACCAGAACCTTCATTCAAAAAATCGAATTTAACCTATCAGGAATTGCTCGACATTGTGCAATATCGGGCCGATATTTATCGGCCTGCAAATGACATCAATCATTGCCACCGAGTGAGGATATCACCGGTCGGACGTTGGTTTATTGAGATAGCGGATGGCCGTGTACATATTAATTTCAACGCTGATGATGCAATGTATGAACAATATGATTTTTATAGTGAGATTGAAATCAGTGTGGATTCATTAATAGCGTGCGTAGCCAGTGAGGAACCCGCAATCACTATCGCTAAGGCGATATTGGATAATAAAATTCAGGTACAACGAGGAGAAGAGTTGTATCACTTATTATGGATTATTTTTGGCATCACGAAACCTGATGACGTTTTTCACTCGATTGATCAACAGGATAGCCAAGATCAATATTTAGGTGTTCAAACTAATGGCGTTTATTTTGACGATAAATCGCATGTCAATTCTTACGATTGCACTTACTTTATACCGGCTCATTACAGTGTGATTCATAAGGCATTAATATCTCTGCCGATCGAGTACAGTGACTTTGAATTTGTCGATTTGGGATGTGGGAAAGGGCGGTCGATTATATGTGCGTCTAATTACAATTTTAGCAAAATTACCGGAGTAGAAATTGTTGAATCATTGGCGTTAATTGCACAGCAAAATATTAACGTTATAAATAAAAAAAATCACATTGAGATAATACAGACCGATGTAAATAATTACCAATTTAATGAAAACCATGTGGTTATTTATAACTTTGATCGTTTTTTGGATGGTCAGCTTAAACAACTGCTACGGCGGTTAAAAACAGATATTTATGACAAAGGTTATAAAGTGTTTATTTTGCAAATTAATGGTGATGATACTCTTTATCAACACTGTTTTTGGTTAACGCCAAAAATAATTAGCCGAAGTTTTATGGGAGGATGGAATATCACTTTATGGCAAAATAAAGATTGTTAAAGTCTGGCAATAGTAAAATCTTATTTAGGAGTTAATCTCGATGATCTCTGATTTGGTTAAAGCCAATCGGTTAAAAATTATTCTTAATAGTATTGTGGGTGCTTTTAGTGCTTTCTTTAGTATTTGGCTAATTTCCTTAATTACCGATGATGCATTGGAACAGATTAGTGCTGACTTATTATCATGGACAGTTAGGTTCTTTATCGGGCTCGCGTGTTTATTTATTGTGAGCTCTTTTGCTAATTACCTAATGACAAAGTTAAGTATCAAAATTATTTTTGAAGTTCGTAGTACCTTAGTGAAACGTATCTTGAATACTCCTTATGCTATTTTGGATAGTATCGGAGGACATAAAGTTCAGGCTAGCTTGACATCTGATGTCAGTGATATTGCCAGGGCGATTTCTACCATGCCGCAGTTTATTTATCATGTGATTACAGTAATTGCATGTTTAGGTTTTCTGGCATTCAAATCGATTGATCTATTTATGGTCACGCTGGTCATTCTGCCATTAGGGCTTTTGGTTTCGCGTTATTTCATCCGCAAAGCCGAAGCTTATGATGAGGTATATCGTGATGATTATGATACTCTTCATGAACAGTTTAAAAGTCTGGTGGATGGGGTTAAAGAACTTAATAACAATGAGAAGCGTAAACATTCATTTTTTAATCGAGGTGTTTTACCATCATTAGAAAAGATCAATGACTCTGATCTTAAATCAGAAATTTTCTGGAAATTGAATGAGAATTGGGGACAAATACTATTATTTCTGGTCCTTGGTACTATTTTATTTTCTCATGTGATGTGGGGGATAGGGGAAAGTAACGATATTCTTACCTTTGTCTTTATTATGACCTTTTTACTGGGCCCTGTTGATTTTATTTTATCCTCACAAGAAACCATAGTAAAAGCGCTCATCTCTCTGCGTAAGATTGATCGCTTGAGATTTTCTGAAAACTTATCAATGGAACCAACGTTAACCAACACAGAAGAATTTAAAGAGTGGTCTCGAATTTCCCTGCGTTCCATCAGCTTTAAGTATGCCGGTGAAGGGAACTGTTTTTCTGTTGGGCCGATTAATCTGGATATTCAGCGCGGCGAAATTATCATTATTAAAGGCGGTAACGGCAGTGGTAAATCAACTTTTGCCAAATTGTTGATTGGCCTATTGAATAAATCTGAAGGTGATATTTTCATAGATGATAAGGTGATTAATCAAGATAACCAAGAGAATTACTTGAATATGTACAGTGTTATTCATTCGGATTTTTATCTGTTTGATACGGTAATTAATCGAAAAGGTGAACTTGCTGATGATGAGTTAACTTGTCAATATCTGAAAAAATTGGATTTAGCAGCAAAAGTCACGGTTAAAGATGGCAAATTGTCCACAACTAAGCTTTCTCATGGTCAACGTAAACGCTTAGCACTGGTTATCTCTTATATGGAAGATGCGCCTATTTATTTATTTGACGAATGGGCGGCCGATCAGGACCCTAATTATAGAAAATTTTTCTATCATGAATTACTTCCTGAAATGAAACGCAATGGAAAAACTATCATCGTTATTAGCCATGACGATAAATATTTTCATATCGCTGACAGAGTTATCACGATGGATAATGGTTTAGTCGATAATATTGAAATCAATGTACACCCCAATAAAGTAGAAAATGCTGCTTTAGAACCCGCTATTTCTACTACGTAGTTATAATAGGAAAATGTAATTATACCCAATGGATTTCAAGATGGATCGCGGCGGCAAGGGAGCGAATCCCCGGGAGCATAGATAACGATGTGACCGGGGTGAGAGAGTGCAGCCAACAAAGAAGCAACTTGAAAGACGACAGGTATATAATTAGAGAATAGATATCAGGAGGTTATAATGTTGGAACTATTTGAAGATCAATTGGCTGGAATTAAAGAAAAATATGGGAATGATTGTTTAAAAAGAGTAGAGGATATGTTTTATCCTTTACTACAACAAAGAGCGCCATTACAAGCAGATGCCAAATATATCATGCCCGGTCTTTCTACCACGCCGTGGTTGGATACGAATGCTTTTCCGCAGTTGCAGCCGTTAGTCACCTCATTGATGAATAATGCGGGTAAAATAAAACAGGAAATTAACGCGGTTATCAGCGGTGAGTCTCAATATATCACCGATTATGAGCACTATTTGGGAACTCAAAAAGATTGGAAAGCGTTATATTTATTTAAAAATGGTCAGCCTAATAACGCAGTTGCCAATATTTTGCCCGCTACGTGGCATATTTTTAATAATGAATTACGGGATTGGCATTGTCCTCTATTAGAAGTTCACTTTTCGGTGTTGCAACCAGGTACGGTGATTAAACCGCATTGTGATTTATGGAATTTCACCCTTAATTTACATTTTGCGGTCGATATTCCTGCTAGCAATTGTGAGATCATCGTTGCTAATGAAGCCAGATGTTGGAAAGAAGGCGAGTGTTTACTTTTTGATTATTCTTATCAGCACGAGGCTTATAACCGTTCAGATAAACATAGAATTTGTTTATTAATGGATATCTGGCATCCCAATTTATCGTTTGCAGAACGAGAAGCACTGGTTTTGATCATTACCGGTATTCGTAAACTTTTTGGTTAGTTTATACCCTACGGATTTCAAGATGCATCGCGACGGCAAGGGAACGAATCCCCGGGAGCATAGATAACGATGTGACCGGGGTGAGTGAGTGCAGCCAACAAAGAGGCAACTTGAAAGATAACGGGTATATTTTTCTAGATATGAGTGTGTTGCTGGCTATTAGCAACACAGTTTAAAAGGGAAGCCTATTATGAATAGAAAAGGGCAATGCATCATGTCTGATATTCAGGAATTTGATGACTTTGTTTTTGAGCTTGACTCAACAGAACAGACATATTTAAAGCAGCAATTGTTAGAGTCTACTCTAAAATATGACATTGATCATTTCGAAGATTTTTATTGGAAATGTTTTTATCAATCATTTAATTTGCCTGTACGTTTACAAAAAAAACTATTTGATTTTCGTGCGTTAGAGAATGAAAATTATTTGCTGATAAAGGGATTACCTGTCCCTGATGATCTTTGCTTAACGCCGTTATCTTATGAACAAACAAATGGTCCTGAGGTGGCGGGTGTTCGTACTTTGATATCAACGATTTTATCTCGAATTGGATATATTTATTCGTTTGTTAATAAAAAGAACTTTAATTTTGTTGATGATATTTTTCCAATGGAAAAATATAAGAATATGCAGTTAGGGACAAACAAAGCGTTTTTGGAATGGCATGTTGAAGATGGTTTCCATGATGCAAAAGCGGACTGGGTTGCTTTATATTGTCTGCGTGGCGACAAAAATGCTGAAACTTATTTGTTTCAAACAAAGAATATTCGTTTGGATGCTGAAACTATTGCTGAATTGCAAAAACCAAACTTTGAGATCGATGTCGATCCGACCTTTGTGTCGAATATTGGTGGCCGCCGTTGTGTTGCCATATTAAGTCAACATGAAGAGCCAGAAATGATATTTGATCCCGCTTATATGCGTTGTTTAACACCAAAGGCAGAAGCTGCGTTGGAAAAGTTGAATCAGTGTATTAATGAAAATAGAGAGGCTTTTATATTATCTCCTGGAGAAATGTTGCTATTTGATAACCGTAAAGTCGCTCATGCACGCAGTGAATATGAACCTCGATACGATGGTTATGATCGCTGGTTACTCAGAGCATTAATATTGGAATCAAAATTCAAAGCCAGAGATTGCTTTTATACAGGCACTTTAAGGGCAAAATAAAAATGACATCATTTAAAACAATATTATTCAAAACAATATCATTTAAATCAATTGCATTACTGTCAACTATTCTGTTGACAATAAGTTGTGGCGGATTTAAAAGTTACTCAGCAAAGACGACGACAGCCTTTGAAGCGAAAATTGTTCGTACTCATTATGGTGTCCCTCATATTTATGCGCCCGACTTGGGAAGCCTGAGTTTTGGCAATGCTTATGCTCAGGCACAAGATAATATATGCATTATGGCGGATAATTATGTGCGCATTAGGGGGGAGCGTGCGCGTTTCTTTGGTGCTGATAGAGACAAGGTAGGAGACTCACTGAATTTAATTCAGGACTTCGGTTATAAAGTTTTAGCTTTGGTGGAACAGGCGCGTGAAAAATGGCCGCAATTAAGTGCTGATTCACAGGTAATTATTGATGGATTTGTTGCAGGTTATAATACCTACCTGTCCCATGTTAAGGAAGGGCGTTATACCTTGCCAAAAGCTTGTCGAGATCAAGAATGGGTAGTGCCTATTCAACGTGAGGATGTACTCGCATATGTGTTTTCTATAGCGGTATTTCCGGGTTCTGCTCAATTTCTTGCTGATTATTATGCGGCTGATCCCAATAAAGATGATCAAAAACAATTGTCTTTAAATATATCCAGGAATAATGGTTATTCCATTGGTTCGAATGGTTGGGCATTAGGCCGTGACAAAGTTGAAGAAGTCAATAGTCTGTTATTGGCGAACCCCCATTTTCCTTATGAAGGCGACATGCGTTTTTGGCAAGTGCATCATGTCATGAATGGAAAGATTGATGTCATGGGAGCGTCTTTAATTGGTTTCCCGGGTATTGTTAATATTGGATTTAATCACAATATTGCCTGGACTCACACTTATTCATCGGCTGAACATGTCATTGTTTATAAAATGCAAACTGCTGCTAACAATCCGCTGAATTATGTGATTGATGGTGTTATTAAGCCGGTAATGTCGAAGCCAATTCATATTGAAGTTAAAACCGACAGTGGTATTGAAACTGTCACGAAAGATTATTTTTATACTGATATTGGGCCCATTATTGAAAATGAAGACTTTGCTTGGTCCGAGTCTGAATTTTATGTCGTGAAAGATGTCAATCTTTACAATCTTAATATGATTGATCATTGGTTGGCGTTGAATCGAGCGGATAGTCTTGACGATGCAAAACAATCTTATAAAGATTTTAATGGTTTGGCTTTTAATAACACGTTGTTAACCGGTAAAGAAGGCGTTGGTATTTTTATTGGTGATAGAGCTGTACCGGCATTGTCTCTTGAAGCCATTCAATTGTTGAATGATAACGAAACTCTGGCGGCAGCACGCGAGAAGTATGGCGTGACTATTTTACCGGGGAACTCATCATCAATGATTTTTACCGAAGCCTTGGGTTATGATCAGATCCCACAACTTGTGGAAACATCCTATGTACAAAATTCCAATGATTCTCACTGGGCAACGAACCTGGAACATTTACTCGAAGGTTTTTCTCCACTTCTCGGTAATGAACAAAAACCTCTGTCGTTCAGAACTCGTATGGGATTGCAACTAATACAGGATGCGGCGGGTGATAATAAGCGATTTTCTCTCATGGAGTTAGAACGGGCGTTATTCTCTGAACGTTCATATTTAGCTGAACTGATATTAAAAGATATGGTTGCCCTATGTGATAAAACACAGAACCGATTAATTAGATTGGAGAATGGCATGAAGGTCGATATTACTCAGGCATGTCAATTGCTATCACAATGGAACGGTGAATTTAATGCTGATAGTCGGGGCGCGATTATATTCCGTGAATTAGCTTTTTTAATTGATCAGCAAAAACATTTTTCCGTACCGTTTGACATAACCCACCCGGCAACAACGCCACGCCAATTAAAACAAAGTGAAGAGTTTGTCACTTTATTAGCACGAGCGGTTGCTAATGTGAATAATGCGGGGCTGGCTTTAGATACTCCGGTGAGTCAGTTTCAATTTATTGAAAGTACCGCACCTGACGGTAAACCGGCAGATAATCGCATGAGTTGGCCGGGATTGTTTGGAAAAGAAGGTGGCTTTAATATGATCGCTCCGTGGGATGGGGATGAAACCCTGTTTCCTAAACATCATTATACGGTGAGTAATGATGTGGTGAGTGGTGAAGCATTGGAATCGGAGCTAACTGATCAGGGATATCATATTCGTTATGGTTCTAGTTGGATAATGTTGGTGGCATTTGATCAACAAGGACCTAATGCGCGTGGGTTACTGACTTATTCGCAATCTTCTGATATTGATTCGCCTCATTTTGCAGATCAGAGCAGATTTTATTCTCATTATAAACAGCTATTGCCGTTGCCTTATTGGTCAGAAGAAGTTCAGCAATCAACTATTTCGGAATTGGTTATCCAACATTAAATTAAGATTGTTTGGTGCCGGTTCACAAGAAATTTTTTGATGTTTTTAACATAAGCATTATAACTGGCTGCTTCAGCCAGTTATAGAAATTTTTATTCTTTGGAACGATATAAATATGATGGATTTTTCTAATTCTGGTTATCAGAAATGCGTAGAGTTCACCATGCCATCCATAGAGGATGTGTTTGCTTGTATGATAAATAGAATTCCTTTTATTATTCGAGGCGGCGCTGAACAGTGGGTAGCAAGAATAAAGTGGACATGGGACTATTTTCAGCAAAAATTTGGTCATCATCTGATAAAAGTATTTCGATCATCAAATAATAAAGATAATAAATATATGTCTCTTGGTGACTATATTGATTATATAAAAGAGGCGGAAGAACCCGATCCTTATTATGCCTCTGCGTGGCCGTTTTCGCTCTATTTTAAAGAGTTGGTGAATGATTATGAGGTTCCTGACTACTTTTCTTGCTTAATTCGTCAGCGTGTTGCGGACGATATTTTGCATAATGAAGCAGCATTACTATTACTTCGTTGGATTTATATGGGGCCTAAAAACAGTGGCTCTCGTATGCATTTGGATATTGCTGCTACTCATGCTTGGAATGCGGTGATGAGTGGTCGAAAAGAGTGGGTATTTTATGGGCCGGAAGAAGCAATGAAAATAGGTTATGGCAAAGTTGATGCTTTTAACCCTGATCGGGTCTTATATCCCGATTTCATTCAGGCTCAAGGTATTCATTGTATACAGAATCCTGGTGATATTGTTTTCACACCTTGTACACACTATCATCAAGTTAAAAATTTGGAGGCAGGAATTTCAATCACTGAAAATTTTATTAATGACACGAACTTGGAGCTGGTTAAGCATTCCATAAATAATGATGATGATATATCACCGGAACAAGCAAATTTTATTCGGATGTTGATTCCTGAGTTAAGTTAACTCGAATTCTGCTTAAGCCGTCACTCCCGAATGGAAAAATTCAGTGGCGGTTTCTTCTTATTTAAATAATAAATCTAACCAACATGGTTAATAAATCCCTCTTGCCAGAACATGGTCGTGAACGTTCTAATATTACGTCTACGACCATGATATATACCCTATGGATTTCAAGATGCATCGCGACGGCAAGGGAGCGAATCCCCGGGAGCATAGAGAACTATGTGACCGGGGTGAGCGAGTGCAGCCAACAAAGAGGTAACTTGAAGGATAACGGGTATAGTGTGGAAAACCCAGAATTATCAATAAATTGATGTATCTCTGAAAGGTTTAATACTTAAGGTTCAGTGCGAGAAAGGAACAACCATATGGGAAGTTGTCTCCGTGTTCAAAGAGATGTATGACTCTGATGTCTTTCCTGCACTTACTATTAAAAGTGACGAATGCGGTAAAAGGATAGGGCATTGAGTGGTGAAATCGTTTACTGGAATCATTGTATTCTGTTGTTTCCAGATATCTTGAGCTGCTTACAGCCTGCAAAGATTGTATGGTTCGGCACAATGCAATTACAAGAAGTTGTTTTCTCTTGCCCGCCAGCATCTTCAATGTCAGAATCACAGATTACCAGCAGGTGATTGATAGTAGCGTGCTGATTTTCATTAAAATCATGGGACATTAGAAAGTTCGGGAGTATTCAATAGATCATGAATCGCTCAACCTACTTTAATTTATGTGAAGAAAAGCTTTCATTTCTATGTACTCGAGTGGAGCTACGTGGAAAGTTGAACCTACTCGATTTGCATCTTCATCGTGAAGACTTTTACGTTCATTTTTTTAATCTACTCTTTGGGTATGTTTTGAAGAATGTTAATCAGTATACTCACAATGCTGAAGGTATCGACTTGATTGACTCTGTTCAGAAAGTTGTGTTACAGGTTTCTTCGACTGCGACTAAACAAAAAATTGAGTCTGCTCTGTCAAAGAACCTTACAACATATAGGGGGTACAGCTTCAAATTCATTTCTATCTCAAAGGATGCTAGCGCATTAAGAAGACTTTCCTATAAGAACCCTCATTCATTGGTGTTTGAGCCTATATTTGACATACATGATGTCAGATCTCTACTAGATCACATTCTCCATTTAGATATTGTCAAACAGCAAGCAGTCTATGAATTTCTTAGCAAGGAGTTGTCATCGGTAGGTGTGAAGAGTCCACTTACTGAAACGAACATTGCTGCTGTGATAAATATATTAGCGAAAGAAAATCTTTCCGATATGCCGAGTGTGGACAAACCGACTCCATTCAATGTTGATGAAAAATTGGTTTTTAACGATCTTAATACTGCGGCTATGGTTGTTGAGGATTACAAAATTCACCACGGCAGACTAAGCCGTATTTATGCAGAGTTTGATGTGGCTGGTCAAAATAAGAGTAAATCTGTCCTTGATTCGTTACGTAATAGTTACATTAAGTTGTGTACTACATATTCAGCTGATGAACTATTCTTTAATATAGTTGATCGGGCTGTCACAGTAGTCAAGCAAAGTGCTAATTATGTATCAATGCCCCTGGAAGAGCTAGAACTTTGCGTGAATGTCATTGTTGTTGATGCATTCATTAGATGCCGTATTTTTAAGAATCCTAAGGGCATAGAAAATGTTGTTGCCTAAAGACATTCATCCTACTAATAGCCTTTACTTTAATGGAGCTTATGTGCTTCAGGCTGTAAGACAGTATAAAGAGGTCAGTATGATGGATCTCTTTGTGGAGTCTCGTAAATTACGTGATATTCCGATGCCGATTTTCGTTTTAACGTTAGATTGGTTATTTCTTGCAGATTTGGTTTCATATAACGATAGCGGAAATATTGTACCATGTTCCTAAAATCACTCCGAATTTCCAACTCTGAAGGTGTAATCCGTCACATTCCTTTTCACGCGGGCTTAAATCTCATCGTAGATGAGACTCTCTCAGGGCCAGAGCAGACTACTGGGAACAATGTTGGTAAGACAACAGTATTAATGTTGATTGATTTTTGTTTGGGAGCAAATGGTAAAGGAATTTATACTGACCCAGAGAATCGCAAAAGCGAATATGTGCTTGTTAAGAATTTTCTCATTGACACAGCTGTTTTAGTTACTCTTACTCTTACTGCTGACTTAGATAACCCATTCTCTGAGGAGCTTGTTATTGAGAGGAATTTTCTTCCACGTAAGCAAATTATTCGCCGGATCAATGGTCATCAAAAAACTGCTGACGAATTTGAGGCGGCACTCACTGAGCAACTTTTTCCTGGGCATTTCGGTAAAAAGCCAACTTTCCCACAAATTATTTCTCATAACATCAGATATAGAGAGTTGAGTGTTATAAATACGCTTCGTACCTTGAGTGAATTTACTCGAGATGATGAATATGAAACTCTTTATTTATTCCTCTTGGGATGTAATTTTGATCAAGGCGATACCAAGCAGAATCTCCTGGCAAGCATTCGTATGGAGATGTCCTTTAAGGGTAGACTTGAGTCGAAGCAAACCCGATCTGCATATGAAGCTTCTATGGCTTTGCTTTCTACAGAGATTGCTAAACTAAATGAAAAGAAGTCGGAGTTTTATATCAACCCTAATTTTGAAAGTGATCTTGAGACACTTGATGAGATTAAATATAAAATTAATGTATCGAGTTCAGTTATTAGTAGGTTAAAACTTCGTCGAAGTTTGATTGATGAAGCAATCAGAGAGATAAATTCCAGCCATACTGAAATTGATACTAATCAATTAAAGGCACTCTACGGTGAGGTAACTGAACGTTTGTCAGGTGTACAAAAGTCGTTTGAGGATTTGTTAGAATTTCATAATCGGATGGTGGATGAGAAGGCACGTTATATAGCTAAAGAGATTCCAGCACTTGAGCAGGAATTAGTTGTTAGGGAAAATAAGCTAGCAAGTTTATTAAATGAGGAGCAGACTTTAGCCGCAAAAATTAGTAAAAGCGGCTCTTTAGAAGAATTGGAATCCTTAATTATAGAGTTGAATGAAAAGCACCGTCGAATGGGGGAGTTTGAGACAATTATTGAGCAAATTCTAACTGTTGATACAACCCTTAGAAATTTGAATAAATCTCTTAATGAAATTGATGAAGAATTATTTTCGGCAGATTTTGAATCTGCAATTCAAATGCAGCTTAATAAGTTAAATAAGTACTTTTCCTCTATTTCTCAGGAACTTTATGGTGAGCAATATGCGTTAAAGGTTGACCGAACTACTACTCGAACTGGGCAAAGAATATATAAATTCAGTTCATTCAATACAAATTTTAGTTCGGGTAAGAAGCAGGGCGAGATTACCTGTTTCGATATAGCTTATACCCTTTTTGCGGACAAAGAGGGGATTCCATGCTATCACTTTCTTCTAAACGATAAGAAGGAGCTCATGCATGACAATCAACTAACGAAAATTGCTATGTTAGTTGAGCGAGAACATAAACATGTTCAATATGTGGCTTCAATCTTGAAAGACAAGTTACCGTCAGAACTTAATCAAGAAAAGTACTTCGTTCTCAGACTATCTCAAGATGATAAGTTATTTAGGATAGAATCAAGTAATTAAAATACTTAAGAAAAATTGGTTAGTTTGAGTTTCGTCTAAGAAGAAAAATAAGTTATTGAGGCACTATTAGTTACTTGCAAATAGTTCTTTGCAAATAATGAGTTTGTTAATGTTAACAAGCCTGATTAGTTTAGAAGAGTTTTACTGTAATTATAAGAAATGAAAGCACTTAGTAACTGTAATGAACGTCAGCATGTTAGGTAGCTGACAGTACCTTTTAGATTGATGGTAGGTATACTAACCATCAATCTGGGGTTCTCATTCTTTTTGAACAATGAATGTGTTGTAGCGATTCCCCTTTTTCCAAAACAACCTGTTAATCATTTTGGATTGTTTCTAGGTCATAGTGTTCTTGGTTCAATAAAACGAAGAGTATTTTATAAAAACAACAAATTTTGTCGCTAAAGCGACATTCCTGCATAAAGTGTTTTAACATTTGGTCGTTAAATACGTACAATCCCGTCCCTGAATGTGTTCTCTACAGAATAGGCTTAGTTTGTCACTGATCCAATTTTACACATCGCGGAGTCGCCTGCCAGCTTGGCTCGGTATATTCGCGATACTGATGTTGTTCATTGCGCCAGTGATCTCCCGGTCACTGGAACATGCGTGCATTGGTGAGGCTCATTCATCGAAAGTGGTCGATTGCCATAGGGTGATGTCATCTGATGATGATATACCTCGGAATAGGCCTCATTCTGACGTTTCTTCCGCATCACATGTGACTAAATCACATAGTACTAACCATCATGATGGCATGCAGATGGGTATGCATAGTGGCGGTATGTCGATGTTGGAGGATATTGCCTGTGGATACTGCGTTTTTCTGATCCATATACCTATGCTGGATTTGGCGAACACCCCGTTATTTTGGTCAACTTCGCTGACTTCACGGCCACCACCGATTCAAACCGTAGCTTCCTTTCTGCCGCATTTCATCTTTTCTGATTCGTTGCCTCGCGCTCCGCCTGAACAGATCTCATCTCATTGATTTAAACGTAATGAAATCTCTTGTCCTGCTCATTATTGAGTCAGGGAAAGTTTGTTCATACCAAAAACAATTTGGTTGGATTCTATAACGTATTCCGCTGTTGATAGAAATATCTCTTCGGAAGGTGGATTCACATTAAGGAAAGATGATGTTAGAAAAAAATTCTCCTCATAAAAAAAATAGGCTATCCCATTGTATCTGTTCGGCAATGCCACTTTTTTTGCTGGCAACTTTTAATGGCTATGCGGCTGAAACCGCAGCGGATGTACATGACCGTGTAAAGGGCTCAAAAACTCATGATGGGGATGTGATTACCGTAACAGCACCTTTGTACTCTCCTTTGGCAATTGTCACCTCGCCAAAAACGCCTCGTCAGCCCGTTCCGGCAAGTGACGGCTCTGATTATTTAAAAACCATCCCCGGATTTTCTCAAATCCGTAATGGTGGCACCAATGGTGACCCAGTATTTCGCGGAATGTTTGGTTCGAGGATTAAGCTTCTGACTGATGGTGCAGAAATGTTAGGCGCTTGTCCCGGCAGAATGGATGCGCCTTCGTCCTACATTTCGCCAGAAAGTTATGATTTGCTGACCGTCATTAAAGGGCCTCAAACGGTATTGTGGGGGGCCGGTGCTTCAGCAGGGACCATAAGGTTTGAACGTGAACATCCACGATTTGATGAGCCGGGAGTCAAATTCAATGCCAGTGGATTGAGTGGTTCAAATGACCGTTGGGATGGCAATGTGGATGCCAGTATTGGCAATGAATTGGGATATTTACGTTTAATGGCAAATAAATCCCGTTCAAATGACTACAAAGATGGTGGTGGATATCGCGTTCCTTCACGTTGGGATAAATGGAATAGTGATTTGGCGTTAGGGTGGACGCCGGATAAAGATACATTGCTTGAATTGACCGCAGGAAAAGGGGACGGAGAAGCGCGTTATGCTGGACGTAGCATGGATGGTTCGCAATTCAAACGTGAAAGTCTCGGTGTGCGTTTTGAGAAATCTAACCTCGGTGAGGTGCTTGATAAGGTTGAAGCCCAAGTTTATTACAACTATACCAACCATATTATGGACAATATCACTTTGCGTTCTCCGAATAGCGCCATGTCAATGGGTATGCCTTCTTCGAGTTGTAAACATATGTGTGGTATGCACATGAATATGAACCACGGTATGTCTATGCAACTGGATCGTCGCGTTGTGGGAGGGCGAGTCATGGGCACTTGGCTATGGCAAAACTTCAAATTGGAAAGTGGTGCAGATACGCAGACCAATACCCATCGTAATAAAGTGGGTAATGTATGGCAAAAGGATGCTCAATTCTATAACTATGGCCTATTTGGTGAGCTAACTTGGTATGCCACGGAACAGAGCGAATTGATAACCGGTGCCCGTCTTGATCGCAGCCGAGTAAAGAAATTTGCGGGTAATAGCGAAAAAGAGCGTAATGATACTTTACCGAGTGGTTTTATGCGCTTAGAGCATACTCTGGCTGATATGCCAATGATGTTTTATGCCGGTATTGGTTACACCGAACGTTTCCCTGACTATTGGGAACTGTTCTCGCCTACCTATGGTCCGGCGGGGAGTACCAGTGCTTTTGATGGGGTAAAAAGTGAGAAAACCACTCAGCTTGATATTGGTGCTCAATATACCGGGGAACGTTTTAATGGTTGGGTATCTGCCTATGTAGGGCGTGTAAATGATTTCATTTTATTTAGATATAGCCCGACAAACGCCCGTATTAGCCAGGCTGATAACGTTAATGCCAATATCATGGGCGGAGAAATGGGCTTTGGTTATCAATTAACAGATCATTGGAAAACGGATGCCAGCCTTGCCTATGCTTGGGGAGAAAACCGGACGGATAACAAGCCGATGCCTCAGATCCCACCTCTGGAAGCTCGCTTCGGCTTGACCTATGAACAAGGTGATTGGAGCAGTACTGGTTTGTGGCGATTGGTTAGCAGCCAGCATCGGATTGCCGTGGGGCAGGGGAATGTTGTCGGTAAAGATTTTCAAGATAGTTCAGGTTTCGGCGTGCTTTCTGCCAATGTTGCCTATAAGGTTAACAAAGATATAAAAGTGAGCGCTGGCATTGACAATATCTTGGATAAAGAATACAGCGAACACCTCAACCTTGCCGGTAATAGCACCTTTGGTTATTCAGCGAATACCTCAGTGAACGAACCCGGTCGGACAGTGTGGGCGAAAATAGGTATAAAATTTTAATGAGAAATAGGCGTCCAATTATTGGACGCCATTTGCCTTTTTCCTGATCGAGGATTATTTCTTATTACCGATATACGGATAGACTTTGACATAATCCACATCGAATGTTGCGGTTGTTGCATTTATCGGGCCATAACCCTGGGCTGGATAACTGCGCGGTACTTCGGAGCTCAAAATAATATATTGGTTGGCGATTGAAATTGGCACTTGATCTAAACCCGACAGATTTTGGGGAATATCGTCAACATAAAATGTATAACCATTTGGTGTCCACGCCACAGCAAATTTGTGGAATTGACCATCAGCAAGTTTATTTGTAGACAATCTCTTTGACCACTCCTTATGAGCGCTGCCATAACCATTCCAGTGAATAGCGTGATCATATTGCTCCTGTGTTGCTTCGGCTAAATGTTCAAACACATCAATTTCGACACCTGATTTTGCTGGATTTGTTAAATCGTGACCCATTGTCGGTGACTGGACCCAGAATGCAACTTGATTACCTTCTGCACGATTAAATCTGATAGCAGCTTCCCAATAGCCATATGATTGTAGAAAACTTTTTTGTGTTGAAATCATGCCGCAATAATTCTGTAGCTTGCCAGAAGAACTATCGGAATAGGTTTTTATGGTTAAATGACCATTTTGCACAATAACCGCTGATTGAGTATTAATACAATTTTTTCTGACCCCCAGGCCACGGTAATCCCACTTTTGGGTATTAAGTGTTGTGCCATCGAAATTATCTTCAAATGACGGTGTAGGGCTGAATTCATTGGGGATTTGCGCTAGAGCATATCCACTGAACAAGGTGCTTAATAACAACGTATAGGCTAATTGAACTTTCATTTATTTTCCTTGTATATTTAACATGAATATTTATCCGAGATCTATTACCGATTTCTATTCGAATCCTTGAACCTTATGGATATCAATTTAAAAAATGAATGTTATTAATTTCTCCTGTTTGTCGTGGAGAGATGCGTTACTTTATCGAATATTCGCGACAGGGTTACCTATTTAATTTATTACCCCAACGCTTTTCGTTTTAGTTATTCAATATGGTGTTAATATTGGTTGATAAAAATGCAAGGTAATTAAAGTCGGCAACATGGGGTGGGAAAAAATAATTGAGATAGGTAGAGTAAAAAACAGTGAATATCGATGAATAAAACCCCGTTCACTGGAACGGGGTGTATGACAAATTTAAATTATTTCGATGCATCCAGAGCTTGAGCAAGATCAGCAATAATATCATCGATATGCTCAATGCCGATTGATAAGCGAATCATATCCTGTGATATGCCAGCTTTAATTAACTCCTCATCATTTAATTGGCTATGGGTTGTTGACGCGGGATGACAGGCGAGTGATTTAGCATCGCCAATGTTAACCAGTCGCACAATCAATTTTAGTGCGTCAATAAATCGCGCACCGGATTGTTGCCCGCCTTTAATACCAAAAGAGAGCAGTGCTGATGGCTTCCCATTCACATACTGTTGAGCCAGTTGATGTTCTGGGTGGTTTGGCAACCCGGCATATTTCACCCAACTAACTTGAGGATGCTCTTGCAGATAATGAGCGACTTTCAGTGCATTTTCAGTATGACGTTCCATTCTTAATGCCAGTGTTTCCAATCCTTGCAGGATAAGGAAAGCATTAAAAGGCGACAGTGCAGCGCCCATATTACGTAGCGGTACAACACGGCAATGCCCGATAAATGCAGCTTTGCCAAATTGCTCGGTATAAACGACGTTATGATAGGAGGGGTCCGGGGTAGTCAATATAGCAAACCGTTGCTTATATTTTTTCCAAGGGAAATTGCCGGAATCCACAATGATGCCGCCAATAGAGTTACCATGCCCTCCCATATATTTGGTTAAAGAGTGAATAACAATATCAGCGCCATGTTCGAAGGGGCGGCAAAGCACAGGAGTAGCGACAGTGTTATCAACAATTAAGGGGACGCCATGACGATGGGCGACTTCGGCAAATTTTTTCAGATCAACAATATTACCGGCCGGGTTACCAATAGATTCACAAAATACCGCCTTGGTACGATCATCAATCAGTGACTCCAATGCTGCAATATCATCGTGTTCAGCAAATCGCGTTTCAATACCGAATCGCGGCAATGTGTGAGCTAGCAGGTTATAAGTGCCGCCATATAACTTAGCAACAGATATAATGTTATCTCCAGCGCTAGCAATGGATTGAATCGCGCAAGTGACGGCCGCCATGCCAGATGCAACGGTCAAAGCGGCTATTCCTCCTTCGAGTAAAGCAACCCGTTTTTCCAATACATCATTGGTTGGGTTCATAATGCGGGAATAGATGTTACCCTCAACCTTTAAATCAAACAGATCGGCACCATGTTGAGTATCGTCAAACGCATAGGATGTTGTTTGATAGATAGGAACGGCAACGGCTTTAGTTGTTGGATCTGGGGAATATCCGCCGTGGATAGCAAGAGTTTCTGGTTTCATTTTCGATCTCTTCTTTTACGGTAAGATGACATGTATCTTTGATGGATGGTGTAAGCAGCTTTTGTTAAAACCATAGCCTTACTTACTATTGCTCACAATTGCTCACAAAAAACTTGATTTATCTCTCTTTTTGATTGATGAACTATTAGAATAGACATCTGTATAGACATGATATTTCCTCTAATTCTTTACCCGTCATCTTTCAAGTTGCCTCTTTGTTGGCTGCACTCGCTCACCCCGGTCACATAGTTTGCTATGCTCCCGGGGATTCACTCCTTTGCCGTCGCGATGCATCTTGAAATCCATAGGGTATTTATTAATTAAAGAAATAATTTGAAAAAGTGACTAATTATCTGCTTTTGCTATGCTGGCATCTTTATTTTTTAAGAATGTGGATATTATCACAAAAGACTTCAACGATTTCAGCGAAGTAACATTAACTATTAAAATAAAAAATGAGAACAAAATATGCAAATAAATATCCAATCTTTTAGAAAGATCACAAAAATTTCTGTGAAATAGTTAGTTTTCGTTAGATTGGTTTAATTTACTTCTTCACTGTTGCCTGAACGAAAATAGACGGTATACTCATCGTTCTAATTTTTTCAAACTTTTCTAAATGATTTTGGTCGTAATTTATTGTTAGTATGATCAATATTGGCACTAACTAATAAATTAATGGGATTATTATGGCTAAGTTTTCAAACCGGCGGGAATTAAAACAACTTTTATTTTTCTCTTTCCCTATCATCGTTAGTCAGATAGCACGCACAGCCATGAGTTTTGTGGATATTGTGATGTCTGGTCACTATGCTACGGCTGATTTAGCCGCCGTAACATTAGGAAGTAGTATTTGGTTTCCTATATTTGTATTAGGATATGGGACGATTATCATGCTGGCAGCAGATGTCGCTAAGCAGAAAGCGCAACATGATGATGAAGGGATTAAAGATAGTCTTAAAAATTACTTGTTTCTGGCGGTGATACTTTCGATACCAATAATTCTTTTATTAATGTTAGTTAGCTGGCTACTTTCGTTTATAGGCATCGATGAGCATATTTTAGAAATTACCCAGGGCTATGTTATTGCTCTGGCCTGTGGTGTTCCTAGTGTTATGATATTTAATGTTTTTCGTTCATTTCTACAAGGATTGGAAGACACAAAAATCGCAATGTATTTGTCTGCTGGTGCTTTATTATTGAATATACCATTAAATTACATATTTATTTATGGAAAACTGGGTTTGCCAGAAATGGGAGGCATTGGCGCGGGTATTACAACTGCAATTATTAATAATCTAATTGCTGTATGCCTAATTATCTATTTTTTGCTAAAGAAGGAATATCGGCGATATAGGCCAGATTTCAGTTTACCAAAATATAATTCTTTGATTAGAACTTTTTATATTAGTATTCCAAGTGGATTGGCTCTTTTTGTTGAAATGGTTTTTCTGGATGTGATTGCGATAACCGCGGCTCCTTTGGGGGCGCAAGTCATTGCTGCACATAATATTCTGCTTAATATTACCTCTATCATCTATACCATAACTGGCGGAATTGCAGCCGCTGTAACTGTGAGAGTCGGCTCCTATATTGGGAAGAGAGATAGAACATCATTAACAGGTACTATAAAGATCTCAATTGCTTTGATTTTATCTATTTCCGCAGTTATTGGTGTTTTAATCTACTATTTCGCAGGTTCATTTATTTCACTCTATACTAACGACAATGGCGTTATAATAATTGCGCTTAACATAATCTTTCTGTTATGCCTGTTCCAATTCTTTGACTCTTGTCAGGCGGCTTTATCCGGTATTTTACGGGGTTTTCATGATACCCGATCGGTATTTTACGCGCCGCTATTCGGTTATTGGCTAGTGGGTTTACCATTAGGATTTATTTTGGCTTTGACAGACTGGGTAACCGAGCGTATGGGAATTATCGGGTTTTGGTATGGATTGGTTTTGGGTCTTCTGGTGAATGCTATTTTGCTGTTTATCATTTTAAGGGTTAGACAGAGAGGAATGATTTCTCGGTTAATTTCTTAATTTGACCACATAGTTGATGCAGCAAGGATATAAAGAACCTGAATGATGTTTATATTAGTCTATTCGTTATTATACCCGTCATCTTTCAAGTTGCCTCTTTGTTGGCTGCGTTCACTCACCCCGGTCACATAGTTCGCTATGCTCCCGGGGATTCGCTCCCTTACCGTCGCGATGCATCTTGAAATCCATAAGGTATATATCTACATTTAATTCCCTGTCTAAAGATAGGGAATTTTATCGAGTTATTTAAATAACTTATTTAACTCTTTCAGTTATGTTAAAAGATCATCAATATTGCCATTTAACGCTTTATTTTATAAAAATTTTTCATTATGAATAAAAATTTACTTTCTAAAATCATGGTTATTAAATTTTTTACCGATGGATATTTATATTTAAATAGTAATTTAAGTTATATTTTTAATGTATTTATTTTAATGATCCTAGTAATTAATATATTAATTATTTTACCTTGAATAAATATATTAATATTTGGTGTAATAATTTTTCTATTTAAATCATTTAGATGAAATATATATTTTTGATTTTTATTTCTCATTGTTAAATATTTCTTATTTAACATGAAATAGTTACAATTGTAATAATAACATTTAAATTAGTTTACAATGGAAATAATTACTCATTCATCTATCTATATGTATTGATTTTTTTACGCTAATTATTGGTGACTTACCTAAGATTATATCCATTATTATATTAAGGTTATAGTGAATATTTATTTAATAATTAAATAGTTATCGGCATAAATTGCCATTCTATACAAATAGATACAATTGTTTTATGATAATGATTATCATTTCATTTTTTATTAAAAGTACGTTAATATGCGCGCCAGTCTTCGGACGGTACTAAAACTATGTAGTAAGCAATCTCTAACATTTAATTATTCGACATAAGGAATATGCTATGAACAAAGTTAAAGTGTTAATTGCAGTATTAGGTACATGTGGATTAGTAACACAAGCTATAGCGGCCCCGGGTTTTGGGCAAACTCAAGAGTTTGAGGAGAATAAACCTAGCATTAATGTAGGTGTGACTAAACAGGGTGGTTCTGGTCATGGAAGTCCTGGGGGGGAACCGGGAGTTGGGGTACATTCCATTGCTGGTGGTCAAATTGTTAGCTTTTCAGGGCTTACCCGTTATGCCGCGGCGGATGCCAATGGAATTCACAAAATTTCTATGCCTGGATCGGGCAGCCACAGCGGGATGGGGGTATTTAATTTTAGTAAAGTGACTAACGCTGATGTCTATTTTGGTGAATGGTCACAAACCGGTAAGGTGAATGATACTACTCATACCGCCTATTATTCCGGTAAAGATGTGACCACTAATTTGCCTACCGGTGGTATTGCAACTTATACGGTTAAAGGAATTAACCAATATAGTGGTAGTAATGCCCTACATGGGACATTTACTGCGGACTTCGGTCAGAAAAGGCTTACTGGTTCAATAGCAAATAGCGCATTGACCGTTGGTATTGATTCCAGAATTAGAACGGATGGTTCATTTGCGGGTAGGGCAACTGCTGGAAATGTTGTCGGTATAAATAGAGGCCATTTCTTTGGTGATAATGCAGCTAGTTTAGCAGGAACTGCTACGTTTGCTGCGGACCATAGCAAAGATACCGCCTTTGGTGGAACTAAGAACCCATAATATGCGTTCTTAGTAACTGGATAAGGCAAAGCCATATGGGCTTTGTCTTATTTTTGTTTATTTTTGACTCGACGATTAAGCAGTGATATTACCGATGCTAAATACCTCAATTGTTCGTTTTACTTTACTCATTAGTTGCTTGTTTATAGAGCCATCTCTAGTGTTGGCAGATGAAGATACCGGTAGAAGATTGTGGTATAACGTACAGCGAAATTTGCAAGATCAAGAAAAAGCGCTTGTCACAGATGAAACCGTGGATAAAAAAACGGATCATTTATCGATAGTACTTAATGGTCAAACGTTTAGTGTTGAAAATAATGTGAATGATATTGGTCAGGCGCTCTATTTAGCTATTAATCATCAACAAGTGCAGGATATCGAGCGCTTTTTGTTGATATACCAGAAGTTACCTGGGCATGATATCCAATTAGTCCATTTTGCTCAGGGGAATTTGGCGCGTTTACAAGGTGACTTAGTAGCAGCAGAACAGCATTATCAGGCCATTTTGCAGCAACAACCTGACTTTACCCGGGCTAAATTAGAGTTAGCTAGGGTCTATTATGAGAATCAAAAAAATAGAGAAGCCAGTTTACTATTTAATGAGATTTCAGCAGTTAGTCGCGATAATGAAAATAAATTACCACCAGCAGTTATTAAGAATATAACTAATTATCAGGAGGCGATTAATTTGCGCAATTCCTGGCGTGGATCTTTTTCCGTGGGATATATCTTTAACGATAACACGAATATGTCGCCAGATAAGCCTCCTGTTTGCACTTTCTATCGTGAAAATGGTGAGTGTGCGGTTGAACGTAAGCTGCCTATGGCAAAGAAGGCAAATGGTATTAGTTATGATGCTACGTTACGTAAGATATATCCGCTAAGTGGTCACCACGGTGTCTTTTTACGCTCAATGACTTATGGAGAAAGTTATCGTCATCATAGTGAGGAGAATGAAAATACTACTTCTGCTTATTTGGGTTATAGTTATAAAGCACAAAAAAATGATTTCTTAATGGGGCCAGTTGTTGAATTTAATTATGTTGGTAATCATTCCCGTTATCGTACTACGGGAATAAAATCCGAATGGATGAATATTCTATCTGAAAATTTGGTATTGAATTTGGAAGGTGAATATAAGCAGTTTCGTTATCAGAAACTTTATAATCATAATGACGGTAATATGGCCTCTGTTTATGCTACTTTATCTTATTATTTAACTGATCAAACAGTTACCTTTGCGGGTGGTGATTGGGTTAATAAAACCAGTGTTGAGAAAGTGGACGATTATCAGCAAAAAGGTGTGAGAGCAGGCATTTCAACTCAATTGTATCCGGGAATTAATGCAGTGGTATTTACTGTATTACGCCAGCGGCAATTTGGTGATTACAGCGTACCTTTAAATGCGCGTCGTAAAGATAATGAACAATTCTATGCGGCAATTGTGAGTATGCCTAAATTTGAAGTTTTCGGTTTAACCCCAGTAATTACTTATCGATTTAGAAAAAATAGTAGTAATGTTGATTGGCTCTATTCCTATAATAAAAATGAAGTGTTAGTCAAGTTTGAAAAGTATTTTTGATACTGATTGAAGTAACAAGTTATACCCAATGGATTTCAAGATGGATCGCGACGGCAAGGGAGCGCAGCCAACAAAGAGGCAACTTGAAAGATGACGGGTATATTTCAATCCCCACTATGGCAGATAATGATTATGTATAAATTAAATAATAAATATAGCAAAATAACACTCATGCTGGCATTGGCTTACAGTATGATGCCTTATCGTGCTGATGCAGAAACACTAATAACCCCGACTCAATCATCTAAACAGCCTGCTGAAAATAAGGCTGACCTCGGTAAAATTAACGTTTCAGCTACCAGTGAAAAAGATGAGGCAGGTTATGATGCGGTTTATGATAAAGATATTACCAATATTTACTTGGGTAAGGATTTGGTAGAACGCTATAAGGGGGCTTCACCGGCGGATGTTTTAAAAAGCGCAGTCGGCGTATTTAGTGGTGATTCGAGAAACAGTGGCGCATTAGATCCTAATATTAGAGGTATTCAGGGGCAGGGACGGGTGCCTGTTACCATTGATGGTACTGAGCAGGCAATTACCACTTGGCGTGGTTATAACGGTGCGAATAATCGTAACTATATTGATCCTAACCTGATCAGCAGCATTGAAATAGAAAAAGGTCCATCACTGACACGTGGAGTAAAAGGTTCGATCGGTGGGGCGGTAATGATCAAAACTTTGGGTATTGATGATGTGGTACCAGTAGATGAACGATTTGGTATTAACTTGAAATTGGAAACCAGCAGTAATGCTATTAAGGAACGAGTACCGCATCTGGAATTGGGGCAAGATTATCGGGATATTCCCGGTTTTAATCAGGGATTTAATTATGTTGATCCTGCGTTAGAAATTACGCCAAAAACTTCAAAAGACAATAAATTATTGGGCCTAAAAGATAATGCGATACGTCTGGCGTTAGGTACCCGACAGGAGTATTTTGATTTAATGGCAGCTTATAGTTACCGTAGTAAAGGAAACTATTTTGCCGGCAAGGGTGGTGCTGATCGTTATGATGATCCCGTTAGTAAAGAGGATATAGAGATCCTTGATGGCGGTACCCGGCCGTATGATCCTTATCTGCCTTTTGTGGCACGTATATATCGTCCGGGAAATGAGGTGCCGAATACCTCCAGTGAAATGGAATCTTGGTTGCTTAAAAATAACTGGTATCTGGCTAATCAACAGACGATTGGGGTTGGTATCCGCGATACTAAAACGATTTACGGGGAGATTATGCCTTCACGGCTTGGTTGGGTTCGGGCTGAAAATAACGTTGTACCACAGTGGCCGCTGGCGAATGTACATCAGCAGGCATTTAATCTGGATTATAAATGGAAACCTGATGGGAACAAATGGGTTGATTTTGATATGAAATTTTGGATTACCCGTACTATCAGCGATACCAATACTGCCGGGGGATATCCACGTGAACCGCGAGAGCGGGATGCCGTTTGGGATGTAAATGGTAAGGAAAGAGATCCAAATAAAGATGGTCGCCTGGTAGATACTGCTTCTACCAATACCCATAATAACCGTTGGGGTGTTGATCTCTCTAATGCTTTCCAATTGACCTCAAGTTTAGATTTAACTTTGTCAGCTAGCCTACAACAGGAACGTTTAGGTTCCCATGATGATTATAAAGGGAAGAATTTTTCTAGTTTTCGATCGCCACCAAGAAAAGGGCGCCGTCAGGAGAATAATATTGCTTTTAATTTTGATTGGCGGCCTACTTCATGGCTGACATTAAGTGCCGGTGCTAGACGGGTAAGTTATTGGTCTAAGGATGATTTTTTAAATGAACGTTTGGCTGCCCGTGATATTGGTTATAGTAAGCATGAAAAATTGGTTGGTAAGGGGTTGCGATATATGAGAACACTTACTGATCGGGAAGCTGAGTTATATAGAAAATATGAGGAATGTTTGTGGTGTCTAACTGATGATGAATTTGATGAATATCATGCAAAGAATTTCACGACATTAGAAGAACGGGATTCAGTTCTTCGCCCTATGGTGCCGGTAGATGCGCTTTGGAAATATCATGACGATGGTAAGTTATATAAACAAGATAACCCTTATTTTAATGGGAAACTTGATATGAACGAACGCGTTATTGATCCCGTGACGAATAAAGAAGTGTATAAATATGAATATAGTACTGCTCAGCAGAATAGCCGTTATATTGATGACTCTGGAGAGATATTGAATAATAGTGATAAGGGCGTTTATAAAGCAAAAAGTGAACAAGAGCGCTGGTCTAAACAACCTAAACGTAAAGATCATGCCTGGGCGCCGGTATTTTCTGCAACAGCCTATGTGAGTGATAATGCACGTATTTATACTCGTTATGCTGAAGCAGTACGTATGCCAAGTATTTTTGAGGATACCGTTGGCTTTTCCTCCGGTTTGACTGATAAACCTACTCGTGCCTTTAAACCTGAACGTAGTAAAACAGTGGAAGTGGGTTATGTGCATGATTTAAGTCAGTTATTGGGTGCGGAGCGTAATGCGGATATTAGATTCGCTTATTACAATACTGTTATTGAGCATGTTTTTGATCGTGACAGTAACTTTGTATTTACTCAACTAGATAAACAGAAATTATCCGGTTTAGAACTACAGGGGCGTTATGATAACGGTAGTTTCTTTACCCATTTTGGCCTATCTTATAATCTTAAGAATAAAGTTTGCGATCAAACCGCATCGCTGATGTTAGATCCAAGAAACCAGTTTGGTGTTCCTGAATGTATTGATGGTGGTTTTCCCGGTGGTTTTTTAAGGACAACTATTCCACCGCGTTATTCTCTTAATCTGAATATTGGTGGCCGGTTATTAAATGAAAATTTAGAAATCGGCAGTAGAGTATTATACCACAGTAGCGTGGAGAATAAGGATGAAAAATGGTTAATGAAGAAATTACCCGGTGCTTATAAAGGGATAAATAATAATCCGATGCACTGGAATTCAGTGATGACGATAGATGCTTATATTAATTATCAGGTTACGCCAGATGTAGTCGTCGAATTATCCGGCACTAACTTAACTGATCGCTATTATTTGGACCCGTTAACACGTTCCATGATGCCAGCGCCCGGACGGACGTTTAAGCTTAGTGTCACCAGTCGGTTCTGACTCTTTAAGGGAGATTAGTCGGTTGCCTGTTAAGAGTGCTGGCAATTTCCATAGATAACGAACGGAAAGATGGCTTGAAGTTATGATGAAAAATCGTATTTATATTGGCTTATTTGCTTCCTTACTGTTACACGCGGGCATTCTCGTGTTTATGGCGTGGCATTTACTGCGTGATGACAGTGCGAATAATCAATCAGTGAATTCGCCAATAATCAGTATGTCAGTAGAAATGGTTGCTTCGGCAGCACCGGCCGGACAGGAGCAACCTGTGGACCCGGAACCTATTTCGTTACCGCCAGAGATAGCGGTAGCGGAATCACCTCATGAGGCAAAAATAGCTCTCAATAAGTCAGTGGATAGGCCACGGAAACAAGAACTGCCAAAAAAACAGGCAGATGCTAAACCGAAGAACAAGTCTCAGCCACAGAAAGAGCCGGTGGAAGATCCTCAGCCAAAATTGGCAGAGCAAACGGAAGGCAGCTCTCAATTAGCAGGGAGAGATGCTGTGGATTCACAAGCTGGTGCCCGTCAAGCGACGACCAGCCAACCGATGATTGGCATGGGGGCTGATGAGTTACAAAACTATCAGTCCGCCTTGCGTCGTGAAATTGAAAAACATAAACGCTATCCGCGTCGGGCTAAGAAGATGAAGCAACAGGGTATCGTACAGGTCAGGTTTAGCTTGCTGGATAGTGGCGATTTGACAAATCACCAATTAGTGCAGAGTTCAGGCGCTGATGAATTAGACCGCGCTGCCCTTGCGGCTATCCAACAGGCTCGGTCGGTAGGACTGAAGCCGGCCGGTTTGCCAAGGGATCTCACTTTAGCAATAGAATTTAATTTGAAATAAAGGTTTGGGCAGCGAAGAGACTGTCGCTGCCCTGATAATAATGGTGCCATGTGAGTTTGGTACAAGTTAGGTAGCTTCGGTGTTCGGCCGTTCAATTCGCATATGTAATAACGGAAATGGATTACCTTGACCGTCAATTTCTGAGCGGTTAAAAACTTCAAATCCCAAGTGCTGATAGAAACCCACTCCTTGAACATTTTGTTCATTAACATCAAGTTCATTGATACCTAATTCGCTAATAGCAAAATTCAGCAATGTCTTGCCGATGCCTTTGCCACGGGAATCTGGTGAGATAAACAACATTTCAACTCGATGCTGATCAACGCTAATAAAACCCTCAATTTCGTGTTTATCATTTATCGCTTTATAAACCGTCAGCATCGGTAAATAGGTATGCAGAATCAATGGGCGTAGTTGATTAATATGTTCGTCAGATAAAAAGTCATGTGTTGCTCGTACCGAGGCTTCCCAGATTTCGATCAGTTTATTAAAGTCGGCCTTTATTGCTTGCTGAATTTTCATATTCATTCTTCTTAATCTTTTATTTTTCTAAATCGATGATGAATTAACGCTATCACATTTGTTGTGATGGATCGCTTCAGAGATTACTCAGAACTGGCCATTATTTCTATCAGAATATTTTGTTGTCTGTTTTGTGATCTATTTCATGAAACAAAGGAGAGGATTCAATCTATTTGGTCTAATATTACTTTTTATAGATAGTTGAATTTTAACCAATTTGGTTAATTGAACAATCAAGCAACACTAAACTTTAAAACCTAAAAAAACAGTGCGGGATTCTCCCTGTTGCTAACTATAATGAGGTATTGGTTAATCAGAAAGGGGATTGCGTCATATCTCATTAACGTAGTTTCGATTTGGATTGATCATTTCAGTTGAACGGTTAGTTCAATGATAAATATAAAATAACTTCTTGAGGATCATATTAATGAAAAGGGCATTTATATTTGCACCAGGCATGTTAGCACTTTCGATAAGTGCAATTTCGAACGCACACACTTATGACCATCTATATGTTTTTGGTGATAGCTTGAGTGATGGAGGAAATAAAGGTCGATATACGACCGATGGTACAACCAGTAAGTTGTATAACGATCTTATTGCTCAACATCTAGGGACTAAACTGACCCATTCCAAAAGTGGGGGGAATAATTACGCAGTAGGTGGAGCGACTGCTATTCCTAATTCTGGGAATAAAGATAACACTACTCAGGAGCAGGTAGGCCGTTATTTGGCAAGTCATGGTAATCGTGCTGATCCTAATGGTATGTATGTTCATTGGATTGGTGGTAATGATATTGAGGCGGCATTGAGAGATCCCGGTAACGCACAAAAAATGATTGAGGATGGTGCGAAAGCCGCTGCATCCCAGGTACATATGCTTCTCGATAAGGGGGCAGGATTAGTGATCGTGCCTACGGTTCCTGATGTTGGTATGACGCCGAAGATTTTGGAGCTTGTTATCGCTAAAGGAGCCACTTCTAAACAGATGGATGAAATTCATGCGATAGTTAACGGATATACCACAATTGATAGAGATACTCGCCTTCAAATTATCGACGGTGTTTTTAAAAAGATGGCGTCAGTAGTTTCAAAGGACGATGCCAAAAAAGCTGAGGATAGTTATAAGCAATTAAGTAGCAACGCTTCAGCATTGGTTGACAGCTATAATAAATTAGAAGATATCGCACTTAGCCAGAAGGGCGGCAATATTGTTCGGGTTGATGTTAATGCACTTTTACATGAGGTCATTGATAATCCTTTACGTTACGGTTTTTCTAACACGGTAGGTTATGCTTGTGCTCAGGGTATTGAAGCTAGCTCCTGTCATGCTGCTGATACCGGTTTTAATGCCAGTCAAATCTTTTTATTTGCTGATAATTTTCATCCGACTCCAGCCGCACAGCGTATGATTGGTGAGCAGACTATTTCAATCCTTAATGCTCCACATCAAGTTATGTCACTGACGAATACCAATAATGTGCCGGTGAAGGGGGCGCTTGCCTCTCTTGACGGCCGTTTGCAACAGCTACGCAGCGTGGGTAATGAGCAGAGTAAAATAGGCGTATTCGGTGGTTATAGTGGAAATCACAACAGTACATTGACACTGGGTAGTGACTATCAACTCACGGATAATATTCTGTTAGGCGGGATGATCTCGCGTTATCAGGATAAACGCTCAGTGAATCATTTCCGCGCTGATGGCCGTGGTTATCTATTCACCACTTATGGCTTATGGCGTTACTACGATAAAGGTTGGATTAGCGGCGATCTTCACTATTTGGACATGAAATATGAGGATATTACGCGCGGTATCGTGCTCAATGAGTGGCTGCGCAAGGAGCATGCTTCGACTACCGGTCATCAGTGGGGAGGACGCATTACCGCAGGTTGGGATATTCCGCTGACATCTACAGTGATGACCAGCCCGATTATCCAGTACGCTTGGGATAAGAGTTATGTTAAAGGTTATCGTGAATCAGGTAATAGCAGTACGGCTATGCATTTCGGTGATCAACGTTACGATTCACAGGTCGGAACATTAGGCTGGCGTTTTGACACCAATTTTAGTCGTTTTAACCCCTATGCTGAAGTTCGGTTTAACCATCAGTTCGGCGATAAGCGTTATCAGATTAGTAGTGCCATTAACTCGACTGAGACATCTTTCGTGAGTAAAAGCCAAAAGCAGGACACTAACTGGCGTGAATACGTTATCGGTATGAATGCTGCTATTACAAAAGATTGGGGCGCTTTTGCGTCAATATCACGCAATGATGGTGATGTTCAGAATCACACTTATGCGTTCAGCTTAGGTGTTAATGCCAGTTTCTAATTTCTGGTTAAAAGATACAAGTTGATAAAACAGTAGCGCCCTGCTTGTCGCAATAGTGTGGCTATTGTCGTCGTCATGCCCGATAAAGTAATCGGGCATTTTTCGTGATGATTGCCTCATATCTTGGATTGTTTATAAATATCCGGCCGAACAATTTGCCAGACAAAGTTTTCTTCGTTTATCGGGGAATAACCCATTTTTTCATACAGCCACGGTGCCATCGAAGTGACAAGCATAATATGACGAAGTTGTGCTATTTGGGGATGTTCCAGGCAACATGTCATTAGCCAGCGCCCTAATCCCAATCCTCGATAGTCATCTAAAATAAAAACATCACTAAGATAACCAAAGGTTGTGAAGTCAGTCACGATACGAGCAAATCCTATTTGCTGAGTATTTTTATACAGACCAAAGTTCAAGCTATTTTCGATCGACAACTTCACTGTCTCCTTGTCGATTCCTTCCGCCCAAATGGATTTCGTTAAAAACTGCTGTATGATCATAATATCTAATTTATTTTTATCTGTAGTGACAACATATCCATCCTTTTCCCAACGATGCAATTTTTCCATGCCAAGCTTCCTCTTAAGATAAAATGATAATAATGGGTTATGATATCTCTGTGCTTGAATGTTTTGCCGAGACTTCTGTCATGGAAAGAATATAGCGATTTGAATGAATAACACCATAGGGCCGTATGTTGTCTCTTCAAGTTTTTGACTATATAGACAGGCCCTTCTGTACAGAGCAGACATCCATTTCTTCAGAATTGTTTGACATTAGATAGACTTAATTTTGTCTTCCGGTATATACCATCGGAGAGAATTCTTAATGGGAGATGGAGTTACCATAACTAATCCTTTGTTAGCCAGTTTCAATAACAGATAACGTGCTTTGTAGATGGTGAAATCGCATTGTTCCGCTACATCACGCGTACTAGGCCATGATTCTGGTGGAGGAGCCGCTTGCATTTTCCGAATAGTACATAATTCGGATATGACATTGAGTATTTGATCCGTCTGGGAGGGTTGAGTCGAATCTTTCCGGTTTTCCATATTAACTCCAGGCTTTATTGAACCCTGTTGGATATCTTGAGCAATTATACCTGTCATCTTTCAAGTTGCTTCTTTGTTGGCTGCACTCACTCACCCCGGTCACATCGTTATCTATGCTCCCGGGGATTCGCTCCCTTGCCGTCGCGATGCATCTTGAAATCCATTGGGTATAGGATAATCCAACGGTTAATTTCAACACATAAGGGCAATCTGAATGCTTTAGTCATAAAGAATTGCCGGGTATATCCTGTTTTGTCAAGGTTGGTTTTTATACGATGCAGAATGATTATATCGAAAAATTGAAATTTTAGATCTTTTAATTTGAAAAACAAATTGCATAAAGTATTTTATTCTTATATAGATATAATTTGCGACACTATAGATCGCAAATGATCGTATTGAAATGTTATCTAAGTATTTTGTTGTGAAATTATTTGAATTTGTATTTTTTGTTTTTATTAATTGAATTATTCTGTAATACTTGAAAGGTCAATAGGGGCATTGTTCATATATAAATGTTTTTTATGATTTATTACTTGCATCAAATTTTTTCTAATCTTCATAAGATTAAAATAGGATTGATAATGAAATTATTTATTTAAAATATATTGTTGTTCTATGCTGGTATTGATTGTTATTAGATAATCGTAATAATTCGAAATGAAACTGAATAAAATTATAATAGCGGCCATGTTGATATTGGGTGTTGTTTCTATTGCATCTATAGCAAATAAAGCTGATCGAAGTTATATCACAGTGACCTTTAATGGTGCTATTATTGCTATACCTTATTCTACCGGGCAGGGTCTTTTTGGTAAAAGTGTAAATTCTGGGGAAATTTCCAACGTAATATTGAAAAGAGCAAGAGCTTCAATTCATAAGAGTCTTGAGAATCAATTGGTAAATTGCAGATCACAACCAGTAGTTCATCAGTTATTATCCCGGGCAACATTGAAAGTATTACTGGCTTTACCGTGGGTAGCTAATAAGACGGATAAATCTCCGAAGTTGTGCCAGCGAAAGAAGCTTCATATATTCAGATTAATGATGAATTTTACTTTTTAATAGCGATTTATTGATTATGAAAAAGTGAAGTCTGATTATTTTCAATAAAACTTTGGTGTTTAAGTTATCCCCATTATATGATTTTTTATTCATAATATCTCTCAATATTAAATTATTTTCACATCAGTCTTATCCTCTTTTTTATATTAATATAAAAAAGAGGATAAGTGGAATAGATAAAAAAGATTTGAATTTTAATTCATTTTTTCCAATGATATATACCCTATGGATTTCAAGATGCATCGCGACGGCAAGGGAGCGAATCCCCGGGAGCATAGGTAACTATGTGACTGGGGTGAGAGAGTGCAGCCAACAAAGAGGCAACTTGAAAGATGACAGGTATAAATTAGAATGATTTATCCAATCTATAATTAATCTTATAAGTTTGTAATTGAATCATTTATTCATAAAAGTAATTGATTTATTGGATATTAGTTGTATATTGCCTGAGTAATAATGTTGATATTTTTAATAAATTAATTCTATTGTATAAATAATCAATATGTCTGTTAGATAAATATCAGTAAATATTAATTGAGAAATATTTTTGTAATAGATAATCTGTAAACAAAATTAAACATTAATAACGTGATTTTATTGTTGATTTATGTTAACAATTATAAAGATAAGGTATCTACTTTAATATTAATTTTTCCTTGCTAATTGTTAGTGAGTGTAGCCAACAAAGAGGCAACTTGAAAGATAACGGGTATAGGCTTTTAACCGTTTAATAACGTTGTAAATACCTGCTTTCCTTTAGCATTGATTGTTATCTATTCTGTTAAAATAGTGATTTTGGTTTTGTATTTTCTAACGAAAAAAGCATGAAAAATAACAAAAACGTGAACAAATATGGCAAAACATCGTTTTTCGGACAACATTTTTTTGAGCTGTATATGGATCATGTGGAGCATTGCTCTGGGATTCTATCTGGCGGGTAATCTTTTTGGCTGTGCAGTGACAGCGATTCTCTCTTTTTTGGCGCTAATATTTTGCTTTATTCACATGAGGTCGAGATTAAAAACTATGTTTGGAAAAAAAACAGAGGCAGCGGCTGTCGAGCCGGTATCTCAATTTGTTGATGATAAAAAGAACGCCGGTGCAGAAGCTCGTCGTTGTACTATTGTTGCCAAAAGCTCGGTATTTAAGGGCGATATTGATGTAGAAGGTGATATACAAATCTGGGGCAAAGTGGTTGGCAATATCCGGGTGAAAGAGGGAGCGATCCGCATTATGCATGCTGGGCGGGTTGAAGGTGAACTTAGCGCGCCAGAAATCATTATTGATGGTGACGTTGTGGGGACTTGCTGTGCAGCAACGTTGGATATTCTTGAACATGGTGAGCTGCGTGGAATCAGTCGTTGCAGCAGTATGTCTATCAAGCGTGGAGGTTTGTTTTTTGGACAATCGGAACAGGTTGAAAACAAAACCGCATCTGAACGTGTTGTACCGATAAAAGATACCAATAATGATAAATCTAAAGATAAGGCCACGGTAAAAACAAGTGCCTGATAAACCAGGCCCGTGTGACATCTGATTCAGAGACTTTTGGCACGGGCCACTTCCTTTTTAGTTTAAATTACGTTGTTCCATTTCCTCTTTAGTTTGCTCATTCTGGCAATTTATATCCTATAATTGTTTTAATTACTCTGATTGAAGTATGTGGTTTGTCGCATAGTAGGTATCCTGTTTGCTAACTAATATTGGGGGAGAATAGGGTTATGGTGTTGGAAACAGACAGGTTAATTATGCGTTCATGGAGAGAAGAGGACAGATTACCATTTTATCATTTGAATAGTAACTCAGAAGTTATGGAATATTTTCCTGCCACTTTGACGGCTGAACAGAGTAATACCATGGTGGATACGATTATCCAGAGATTTGAGCAACAGGGAGGCTGGGGATTATGGGCTGTAGAGCTGAAAGAAACCGGGGATTTTATTGGCTTTGTCGGTTTGAATATTCCTGTGGCGGAATTACCGTTTTCACCTTGTATCGAAATTGGATGGCGTCTTGATAAGCCATTTTGGGGTAAAGGTTACGCCAGTGAAGCCGCACGTAAAGCTTTGGATTTTGCTTTCACCCAATTAAAATTTAAGGAAATAGTTGCATTTACGACAATTTCCAATTTGCGATCTCAAAAAGTTATGGAGCGGCTTGGCATGGTGAAAGATGAAAATACTTTCTTGCATCCTTCATTACCGAATGGGCATCCGCTTCATGAACATGTGCTTTACCGGATTCGTCAATAATAACGCGATTCTCTTTTCTGGTTTTCGTTACTTTGATGTTTTATACTATTGTTGCATAGATTGTATCTTGGAAATTCAAATGAAATATGAATTAGCTGTTATGGCGGCCTTGACTAAACTAGATCATCCTAATACCCGTTCAATTGTAGAAGCGACAGGGATATCTGAACGTAAGGTGCAGCAGGTTTTGCAAATATTGCAACAAGACTTAGAGGTAAAGCTTAACCGTATTAGAAATGGGAAGAACAGTTATTTTGAAGTTATTTCTTGGGGAATATTTGAAAGTGGTCAGGCGATTAACTGTAAATTGAGCGATTTGGATCTAGTTAAGTTTAAATATTCCCGTCAGCAAGAGAAAGATATTAGAAACCAAAAGAATAGAAAAACAATAATGACAACTTATAATGAAAAAAAACATTATTTTGACCATGTGAAATTAAAAAACTATAGAGACAGTATGCGTCTTGAAGGGATGAATATTGTTATGAATAGTTTGCCTGAAACACCGAAAGAGCAAAAAAATCTTAAAGATAAACTAATTAGAAAATATAGTTTACAATGAGGTAGTTATGGTAGATAAATATGGCGCAGGGCAAGATCCCTATACATATCCGGGCATAGACACACTTATTAATAAATTAGCTATTCGTGATCCCGTTATTCTTGAGCAGGCAGAAAGGGAACTCACTGAACTTGCTATATTGAATATTTCATTCCAGGAACCACCTTACGATTTAGTCTTTTGGCGTAAACTTCATAAACAGATATTTTCTGATTTATATGATTGGGCTGGTCAGCTAAGGATAATTGATATATCTAAAGGGGATACCCGTTTCTGTCATGCTAAATGTATTGAGATAGAAGGGAATAGGATATTCTCTATGCTAGAGAATGAAAATTATCTTGTAGGATTAAACTATCAGGAACTTATTAAAAAACTTGCTGAATATTATGCGGAATTAAATGTAATTCATCCTTTTAGAGAAGGAAATGGGCGAACACAGCGACTATTATTTGAATATATTGTTATAAACTGTGGATATAAAATCTCTTTTGAGTCTATAAATGCTAAGCAGTGGATTGAAGCTAATATTTCTGCTTATCAATGTCACTATCAGCCATTAATAAGGATTTTTGAAAATTGTGTCTCTTAAATTATATCATTTAGAGATGATATAATGAATTATTTACTGGTATTTTTTATCTAAGATTTCTGGTGATTTCAACTTATGAGCTTGCCGATTAAGCATTCCACTTAATTTTGATTGAATTTATTTAAAGTGATTGACGGTTTAAAAAATATAAAATAAATAAAACCGCACAATGAAAGCGACAAGAACAAAAATATCCTTGTCACTTTGTTATTAAATATATTATTATCAATTGATTTAAAGACAAATTGTCCAAAAGAAAAGGCTAATAATCATTACTGGCGTACATGTCTTAGCGCATTTACTCAGAGATTTCTCATTGTAATAACATAAATTTGCCGACGCGAAGTTAGGCGAGAAAGCGGTAAGGCTCAATACTAAAAAACAAATTGATAGCTTTTTCATGGTTGGTACCTCATCAGGGGATTATTGAAGTCAAATAATTTATCTGAGTTACTAATTATTGTTCAAGAATAGGTAATAAGTTCTCTTTTCGTATAATTTTTTGTTGTATTGTTGAAAATCCGTTGAAGTAGCGCTGGTGGATTTGTGACAAAAGATGGGTAAATAACTGCTATTGATTAATAGTAATGAATTATTTAATGCTGATTTTTTGATATTTTATCTTTTAATATATTGTTTGATATCGTTTTTAGAATGGCGATATATTCATTTAATATTAATTTTGTGAAAGTTAAAATAAAATTTTTTATTTGTATTATTGCATCCATATTTATATGATAAGTGTTGCGGGACATCACATAATGGAAACAGTAGGAAGGTAATTTTTTGATATTATTAATAAATAACTTTGTGTATTTTTTCCTTCAAAACTATTTATTAATATTAATTGCTCAGTAATGGTTAATCACTATTAGTGATAAAAATAATTCATCATACTTTATTTAAGATCTACTATAGTTAAAGTGAATTATCAATGTACGATTTATGTAATTAAATTTCTATTGTATTAAATAATTTAGTCGGCAAATCTCTTTTTAAAAAAAATATTAATTATTAACTTTAAGGAGAACCTATGATTAATATCACTGAAAATACTGCCTTAAAAGCCGTAAACGGTTGGTGGAAATGTGGCGATACCGGAATAATTTATCAATGGGGATATAATCCGAAAGGAGGTCCTGGACAAATTACAATAACGTATCCAATCCCGTTTCCTACAGCATGCTTATCTATGCAAGTTAGCGTCTATGCCAATGGTACTCCTGTGGATAACTATTCAACAATTTACGAATTTAATGCGACCAGTGCTGTAATTGGACGTGACGATTTAGGTTCATATTGGTTCGCGATAGGATATTAATTAATATGTTATTATAGAGAGAATTAATATATTCTAGCTTTGTAATTGAAGAGAAATTATATTGAAAGCTACTTAGTGAACTGCTCTCATAATATTGGGTATCAATCAATATATAGGGAGCAGTTTTTATAGAATGTCCGTCGTAAATTAAATTAACCATTGTCTGTTATTATCCGGTTGAATATGAAGGAGAAAAGATTACGGCTGGAAAGATGGTGGATAATAAACACGTAAAATACGCTTATCTCTGAATAGAGCATTATACCCTATGGATTTCAAGATGCATCGCGGCGGCAAGGGAGTGAATCCCCGGGATCATAGCAAACTATGTGACCGGGGTGAGCGAGTGAAGCCAACAAAGAAGCAACTTGAAAGATAACGGGTATAAATATTCAGCCTATCGGGAGTTGAACTCAAGCCATGCTCAGGCAATGAGTTAAACAAATCAGATAATCTCAATTTTCCATCCATACTCTCGAAGCAACTGGGTTTGCTCATCTGATATCCGGTCTGAGTGTAGTGCTAAACACAGTAGATGCCTTGGACAACTCATTGCAACATAAAACTGACGCATAAAAACTTTATTAGGTTTGAATGCTCTACGTGAATTAGGCTTATCAGGCAGATTGGAGTTAGGATACTCTATGTTGGGTAGCTTGCCAGTCAAATATGGCAGCATAGTTTGTAGATCGAATGTGTGGTTCTTTGTCTCAATGACTAGTGTTGCATCATGAGTTTCACCTTTAACCGCATGTATTGTTGAAAGCTCAATATGGAAACCATCTACATGGGCTATCGTGTTATCTTTCAAAGAAACAAGAGTGGGTGCTTGTTCGACAGTTCCAGTTTCATTGGGATTTATAACTACGTTAAACGTCATATATTCTGTTGCTTCAGCTGTGATATTTTCAAGCAGAAGTAAAGAGGCTAATGTGCGACATGCTACTTCCCAGTATCGTGGTTTTACTGCTCTAGGATCAGTTAATAAATAAAGTAATCCTTTACGAAAGCGCTCCCAATTCCCTGCATTTATTAAATACTCTCGTAAAGTTGTACTGGATAAGCTCCGGCCATTGTCATCAGTTACATTATTCATTCGCATAATTTTAAGGATGCAAGTTAATAAGAATTTATAATTATCAGCTAAATCGATAGATGAATTTTGCTGACAATGACGAACTGCATCTATAAAGCAGGACTCCTTGAAATTAGTTTTCGATTTTATCTTGTCAAAATCAGGCCAATAATGACCTAGTCTGAATTGGTCTTTATCTGGAGTTATTTCTGCACCAACCGCACCAACAACTTTTACCGTGAATTTTTTGTCTTTTTTATATTTTTCTGCGAATTGATTTGAAACAATCTGAGAAAAATACTCAATTACTTTCTCGTGGGTATTATCATTAAAAATGATGATGGTATGAGAAAATTTATCACCAGCAACATGTGCTTGTGCTCTTTCTAATAAACTTGCGTCTGTTAACTCAGTTTCTAAAGGAATTTCATTGAAGCTTAATCCACCGCTTTTGTTAGATAAAGCTCCATCAAAGCGATGAGATTTCTGAATGACATAATCCATCTGGTCTCGCAACTTACCGTTGAAGCTTTGATTAGGCTCTTCTGTTCCAATATTATTAAAAATAGATTGGTCTGGATCTCCAAGCCTCTGAATAATTGAACTTTTATCAAAAGGAAATATTTTACATAAAAGTTCATCTTGGAATTTTTGTGTATCTTGCATCTCATCAATCAAAATGAATGGGAATCTTGTCCTTATCACCTTCGCTAATTCAATATTATTTGTGCATGCTTTATTTGCCTGTATATACATATCTCTAAAAAGGAATATACCCCGTTTATCTAAATAATCTTTTAATCGATTTAGATCACTGATTGCCTTTTGGAAATTATTATCGGTTTTCCAAGCTTTAGGTTTTTTATTAATATTTATTTCCTCACCATTCTGTGAGATATATCGAAATGTCCCTCTGAAAAAGGCCTCTTGTTTTTCAGTATTTCCTAATCCATTTAATGTTCCTTTAAACCAGCCAAACTGATCTAGTTCGAGCAATTTTACTGCCTGTTTTGCATAGGTGTCATTGTCTACCGTGATATCACTAATACCATTAGATCTTATATATGGAAGAGTTAAAAAGCGGTGTACAAATTCCTGAATTGTGCCGATAAAGTGTGGGTAGCTAAGTAGACGCTGCGCAACTTTTGACTTTGAGCGTTGAAGGCGGTCAATGATCTCATCTTTAGCTACATTGGTATGAGATAGGACACATATTCCTTGGTGCTGATAGTTCCACTTTTTGGCCAGAAGAATAAGTTTTGTGGCGATTAATGTCGTTTTTCCACTTCCGGGGCAAGCTTGTACGTCAATGGAACGCATAGCCTTTAGAATTGAAATACGAATGTCATCCTGTAGGATGAGCTTTTCAGTTTCTGCTATCTCTATAATGTCATCACGTGTAATAAGACCTTCAAACGAGGGCAGCATGCTGCACCTCCTCGGTATCTTCTTTAATTGGCTCTGTTACATATTCAATAGCTTCAATAAGGTAGTGCGGAAGCTTCTGTTTGAGTTCAACTGCAAATTCGTTTTTTGATCGTATTTGGACAGAATTAAGAATGCCGCTATTAATGGCTTCATCATCACTAAGAGAAGCTATCGCGTCCTTAACTTTTTGGTCTTGTTGTTTTTGAAGAATGCGAGATAGTTCATATGCAAAGTCTGTTTTTGAAACCAGACTCAGAATGAATATTGCTTTAGTATCATCATCGCCAACTATGTCATCTATTCCTTCATTGGAGCCAATGATAGCTTCATAGCATTCATTAAAAAGGCCGTATTTAGCCAGGCAGTATTCGAAAGTCCAATCATCCGATATTTTGACTGCAACATTCTGCCTATCTAATTGAGCAATATGGTCAGTTTTTCTCTGCTGGTCGTCGGGGTAATTTCTTCGCCAATAGGCTTGGAATAGCCTAAAGTTTGATATTTCAATATGTGATAAGTACAAATTAAAGCCTATTTTATGACAACGCCCATAAGACACGCCTATGCAACAAAGTTGTTAGGCCTCTAGTTCTACGATGAATCACAATTACGTAACCTTTAATTTTACACCTATTTACAATTTTCTATCTGTGACATTGATCCAATAGACGGAATAGAGGGCTGTTGGATCAATCAGTTACTTGCGATTTAACGAAATAGTAGACATAAAACTATATTCCCAGAATAATAGAAATATAGTTTTGTAGGAGATGCTATGAAAATTGACGATGCGGCCAATCTCCTGAAAGAGCTCGGCCATCCAACGCGTTTACGGGTTTACAAGCAGTTAGTGAAATCGGGTATAGAGGGAACACCTGTTGGAGAATTGCAGGAAAAACTGGGTGTACCTAATTCGACACTCAGTCATCATCTGTCTGCGCTGATCTCAGTGGGTTTGATCCGACAACATCGAGTAAGCCGGACGCTTTATTGTATTCCAGAGTATGATTTGCTCAATGAGCTTATGATTTTTCTAACGGATGAGTGCTGCGCTGATGAAAAATAATCTTAACGACCTGAGCAGTATTGAACAATTTAATCACTGTATGTCCACTATGGGGGAGCTAATACGAGATACTGGCAACCTGGTTCCCGTGCACATCAAGACATTGATTGAAGGGTACATTGACATACTGGGGAGGCGTAACTTAGGTGAGACGTGGTGAATTTTATGATGAAGATTGGGCTCGTATATCTAACGCAATAAGCGAGTTAATAGATCGCGATATTCATATTCTTGATGCTAGTGAATTAAGCGCTGAACAGATATGTGCTATCAGTGAAACGCATAAGCGCAGGTACCCGAATCTGAAAGGTATTTTTGTTGATTATCTTGGGTTGATAGAAAGGCCCAAAGCCGAGCGTAATGACCTTGCTATCGCTCAAATATCCAGGGCCCTCAAGGGACTAGCTAAGCGATTGCATACACCTGTTACAGCATTGAGTCAGTTATCAAGAGACGTTGATAAACGGCCTATACATCAGCGTCGTCCTGTTGCAGCGGATTTACGAGACTCAGGTAGCCTAGAGCAAGACGCAGATCGAATTATTTTTACTTATCGTGATGTTGTTTATAACCCACAAAGTCCAGCCAGAAATTATGCTGAGATTATTTTGGATAAAAATCGTTACGGTGAAACCGGAACGATATTCCAGGAATTTAAAAACGGGCATTACTTACCAACTGATCAGCTGGAATATGTCGTACACAGCAACAGGCTAAACAAAAAGAGCACCGATATGACCATAAACAGTAAACTGATTTTATTAGATAATTTGGGTAGTTATGAATTATCCCGTTTTGGGTGCAGTGCTGAAAGCATCGTTATTTTACAAATTTAGACTTAAAAACTAGTCGATTCAACGTAAACGGCAGCAGGATGCTGGCTTTACCAAAATAGAATTGCTGGTGGATAACTAAGAGCTGGAGATGCTGAAGCGCAATTGTACTCTTCGAAGGCGGGGGAAAGCCTTTCTGTAGCTGAATATTGTTTTTCTAGTGAAGTGGCCTGATGGAACACACTGGGATGGTATAAGAGTTGAAGTTGTATTTGTAACGTACAAATTACATATCAAGTATATTGCTTGCGTTCAAAACGAAAAAAAAATACCATAAAATCTGCTTAACGCAATCAGGGTATCTAAATGAGCATTAACGACACACAAAGTGATATTACCGATTTGATAATAAACGCTTTTAGGCGTGATTTTTGGCTTAACGTACAAGATGCATTATATGCTAAGTATGCTGCAGCACAGGAAGTAACCGTAGGCAATATATTAAAACTTGGTGAACCGGAGCAACATAGATTTAGGCCTCAGGCTAGGCACTATGGCCTTAATTCAGCATTGAGGGAGGCCGCAAGTCGCTCTGGTTATCTTTGTTACGATGCTGATACATCCCCGAAAGGGGAGCATTACATTATTATCGATTCAGAAGGTGTTAAAATTAGCCGTATTGGGTTAAATCACGATGAGCGCCATATAAGAGGTGCTAAACATCGTTCATTGATAGCCCAATTGAATGAAAAATTTGAAGGCTATACTCCAGATCTTTTTAGAGAAGAAGATAGTAAACATCATAATGACATTGATACGTTAGGTGTGTTGTTAATAAATATTAATCCACCATATCATGAATCTCAGGCCAGCATGATGGATTTAAGGATTGTGGTTCCTTTTACCAATATGAAAGGTTTTCACTATAATAAATCTGTAACGGAGCTTTTAGCCCTCTATACTGGAGAGAAGAAGATAGTCATTCCTGATATGGTTTTACCTAAGCTCAAGAAGCGCCTGAAGGATCAGGAAAAATAGAATAGGTGAGACATTATGAGAGTGGGAATTTCTGGTTTCCAATCTGAAAGGTTGACACAGATAAGAGAAGCGAGGGGATTATCGAAAATTAACCTTGGTAGGTTAGTAGATCGTTCGCCATCAACTATTACCAAATGGGAAAACGGTAATCATTCCCCCGATGCAGAAGTATTGCATAGCTTAAGTCAGATTCTTAATTGCCCGGTAAGTTGGTTCACAAAGCCTATTGTTAAGTACGAAAAAAAACCAGTATTCTTCCGAACACTGTCAACCACGGCAAAAGACTTATGTATCGCCTCAGAGCGATACATGGGGTGGTTTCAAGAGTTATCATGTAAGATGCAAGAATATCTTGATTATCCAGAGGTTAACATTCCTCATCTTAACGTAAAGGATTACAGAGCGATAGATGATCAATTGATTGAAAGAATGGCTTTTGAGTGTAGGAAAGCTTGGGGATTAGGTATTGCACCGATAGATGATCTATTACTGGTAATGGAGAATGCGGGGATAGTCTGTTCCAGATTTGAACAAGGTAGTTCTGTAATGGATGGCTATTCTCAATGGAATGATTTAGAGAATAGACCGTATGTGGTTTTAGCTAGTGATAAAGATAACTATTATCGTAGTCGATTTGATGCTGCTCATGAATTAGGTCATATAGTCTTACATCGATATATAAATAAATTTGATAATATCAATTTTAATCCAATAGAAGAGCAAGCACATAAGTTTGCGTCGAGTTTCATGCTGCCGGAAGAGTCATTTTCTGTAGAGCTTCCTCCATATCCTACATTACAGAATTTCATATCTCTAAAAAATCGCTGGGGGATGTCTGCGCAATCTATGATCCTTAGAGCGAGAAATTTAGAATTAATATCTTCTCTGGAATATCAGAGGTTATATAAAAATATTTCCGCTAGAGGTTGGCGAAAAGGAGAGCCGCTTGATGATCTTAGAAAACCAGAGTCGGTTCGTTTGTTACCTAGGTGCTTAAATCTATTATTGGATTCTAGAACTTTTAGTAAAAAAACACTTCTTGAGGAATTTGGTTTCCCAAAAGGAGATTTAGAGGATTTATGTTCAGTTCCTAAGGGATTCTTGTCAGAATCACAGGTACTTGATTTCCAATCCAGAATACAATTGAAGAATAGTATTAATATATCTACTACACAACAAGATACAAACGTCGTCAATTTATTTAATAGAAAGTAAAATTGGGAATTAATACTAACACCTGTTATTCTGTTCGTATCGGCCTGAACATCTGATAACCTAAACAAAAGCTGCTGTGTCATAACTTTGAGGATAAGTAATGACGCAGCATAGTTTTATCAAAATTTCGAATGACACCCTGAGACCTGCGACTCCCGCAGCCAGGGAATACCTGCACTCCAAAGTGAAGTGGGGCGATGTGCTCTATGCGGATTTTAAGAAAGCACGTAACCCGCGTTTCCATCGTAAATATTTTGCCCTTCTGAATCTCGGCTATGAATACTGGGAACCTGCTGGGGGTACCATTTCCCCGGAAGAGAAAGCGCTTGTGCGTGGCTACGTACAATTTCTTGCACACTTCGCGGGCAGTGAAGATGTCTTACAATCCGCTGCGGATGAATATCTTGCTGGCATATCTAAAAACCGAGCCCAGAATATTACTGCCACCAAATCCTTTGATGCCTTTCGGCGCTGGGCAACAGTGGAATCAGGGCACTATGACATTTACGAAATGCCCAACGGCAGTCTGTACCGTGAACCTCGTTCAGTCAGTTTCGCCAAAATGGAAGAGATGGAATTTCAGGAACTTTATAAAGATACATTAAACGTGCTTTGGAACTTTATTTTGTATCGCAATTTCCCGACCCGAAACGCCGCTGAACATGCAGTTTCTCAGTTGTCCGATTTTATGTAATGAGAGGCAGAGCCAATGGCTAAAAGTGAAAAACAGTGGCTTTCTAATGTGACATTACTGGGATGTATCTGTTGTCGGAATATGGGGTTGGGAGTAATACTTGCGGAAATTCATCATGTGAGAGCGGTACAAGATATGGCCCAAAGGGCTGCTCATTTCTCCATTCTGCTGCATCCTCGCTATCATCGAGCGTTTGCATCCCACGGGTTTTCATGCGGCACCGAAGACATGGCAAGCAATCCACAGTATGGCAACGGAACTATTGCCCCAAGTTAAAAGGGAAGTTGGAGAGGTACGGTTATGTCGGGTGTGATATTTTCAACGGATGGGCTGCAATTGACTCAGGCACAAGAAATTTGGTTGCAGGACTGGTTATCCAAGTTCGGTGCATGGGTGTATTCTGGCAGGCTTGATAAACGTCAGAGCAGTATGATTGCTGAGCTTATGGCGACGGTAGAGCTGAGAGGTTATCCAGAACGTCCGATATGCAATGATGATGACGGAATGTTAATCGCTAGGGTAGTAGACCATATTTACCACATTGATCGGGTTGCATTTGGGATGTTGCTTAGTCGATATGTTTATTGTGTATCTGATAGAGCAATTGCCAAACATTATCATACAACGGTTCAGCCAAGAATTATGATCCGCAGAAATGGTATGTTGCGTAAGCGAAAGCCATCAATGTCAACTTGTCGGCGTGAGGTTGAGGAAATATTAAGAGCAACGGAATATTTGATTTATCAACCATTGCAAGATGCCTTTATAAGACGGGAACAGGAAAGAAAATCAAGACTTTTGTCACGAACGTGTTGACATCTTTGAACTTATGAGCCACTATTTCAGTATATGTTGTGATAGTAGTATTCGTGACTGATAGCCTCGCCCAGTGCCTGTCTCTTCTACACAAATCCCTCGATTAAATCGAGGGATTTTTTGAACCTTTTTCTACCTGGCTGATCTCAATAAGAAATACTACGTTGAGGTCACGTATGATGTTTTCA